>JAAUUD010000396.1 GCA_012031655.1 Anaerolineae bacterium
CAACCCCACCTTTCGTGGACTACAACCCGCAGGCCGAAAAAGTGGCACAGGAAGCAGCGCGCATCCTGGTGGTGGACGACTCCATCACCACCCGCACGCTAGAGCGCAACATCCTCAGCGGGGCAGGCTATCGCGTGGTCACGGCCAACGATGGGGTCGAAGCGCTGGCCCTGCTGGAAACCGAGAAATTCGATCTCATCGTGAGCGATATCGAAATGCCACGTATTGACGGCTTTCAACTGGTGGAGTGGGTCCGCCAGAGCAGCGTCTATGGTCAGTTGCCCATCATCCTGGTGACTTCGTTAGAAAGCCAGGAACACCGCGAGCGCGGCCTGAAGGCAGGCGCAGACGCTTATATCGTCAAAAGCGGCTTCGAGCAAGCCGTGCTGCTGGAAACCATCCGCCAGTTTGTAGGCTGAACCCCTCATGAGCCTCCCTGTACCCGAAGCCGACGAACCCGCGCGTGTGCTGGTGGTGGATGACAGCCCCAGTGCACGGCAGTTGATCGTGGACCTGATCAACGCTGATGCCGGGCTAGCCGTGGTGGGCGAGGCCAAAAACGGGCTGGAAGCCGTGCGGCTGAACCGGGCGTTGGCGCCGCACATCATCGCCATGGACCTGACCCTGCCATTGATGGACGGTTTGCAGGCTACGGCGCTCATAATGCAGGAAAGCCCCAACCGCGTGGTGCTTTTGCAGACCGCAGCCAGATGTTGGCCGACCCCGACCTGAGCGCCAAGGTACAGGCAGCGGACGCCCTGGACCTGGTTGAAAAACCGCTGAGCGCTGCCGCCGAAGCCGCTGCCGAGAACCTGGTCAAGACCCTGCGCGCCCTGGCCAAAGTGCGGGTGATCCGTTATTGGGGCCGCAAAGGGGCCACCATGCTCCCCTTTGCAGAATACCCTGGCCTCTACTCGCGCCCGGAAATTGTGCTCATTGTGGCCTCAACCGGCGGCCCCCAGGCGCTCCAGGTCATCCTGCGTAACCTCCCGGCAGATTTTCCGCTGCCCATCGTCATCGTCCAACACCAGGACGGACAATTTCTGGAAAGCATGTTGCACTGGCTGGGCAGCCTCACACCGCTCCCGCTCAAGCTGGCCCTGCCCGGCGAGCGCCCACAGCCGGGCTATGTGTACCTGGCGCCCCCTGGCACACACCTCCGCCTGAGCTACGACGGGCGCTTCCTGAGCGATCCTGAGACGGCAGGCTACCTGCATGTGCCCAGCGGTGATATACTCCTGACTTCTGTGGCGGAGGTCTACGGCGCCAACGCCATTGGCGTCATCCTGACGGGCATGGGCAACGATGGCGCTGCTGGACTGTTGCGTATGCGCCAGCAACGCGCCCGCACCATCGCCCAGGACGAAAAAAGCAGCGTGGTCTTTGGGATGCCCAAAGAGGCCATCGCCATTGGCGCGGTGGAGTTCATCGAACCGCTAGAAAACATCGCGCGGGCGCTGGTGCGCCTGGCAAACGAGGGACGCGATGATCGGACAGTTTGACGAAAACGAAGCCATCCGCTATTACCTGACCTTTCGGGTGGGCGCGCAGTGGTACGCCGTGGACGTGCAGATGATCTTTGAGGTGTCGTATCTGGTGGCAATTATGCCTGTGCCGGATATGCCACCCGCCATCATCGGCATCGTGAACGTGCGCGGGCGCATTGTGCCGGTGATTGACCTGCGGGTGCGCTTCAATGCGGCCCGGCGCCCGATGGAACTCAATACGCCGATCATTTTTGTGCTGCATGGCAAGAATACCTATGGCATGGTGGTCGATGATGTAGACGACGTCATGCGCCTGGAGCGGGAATGATCAACGATACCTCGCTGCACGACCGCGCCGAGCACATCAGCGGCCTGGTCGACTATCACGGACGCCTGATCATGCTGCTGGAACCGTTTATGCTGTTGGTTTCCAGCTTGCAGGGGCATTCCGTAGATCAACTTCACTCGGCTGTTCAACAAGCAGGAAGAGACTGATGCATATTCTTGTGTCGAATGACGATGGCATTCATGCGCCGGGCCTGCGTGCCCTGACTGAAGCCATGCTCCCCCTGGGCAAAGTCACGGTGATTGCCCCCGAAACCAACCAGAGCGCCACCGGGCACAAAAAAACGCTGGATAGCCCGCTGCGCATCCGCCCCGTGCAGGACTACCGAGAAGGCGTGAACGCCTTTGCGGTGAACGGCTCGCCTTCTGATTGCACTGCGGTGGCCATGCTCGGCTTCATCAAAGAACAGATCGACCTGGTGGTTTCGGGCGTGAACATGGGGCCAAACCTGGCGCAAGATGTAACCTATAGCGGCACGGTGGCGGTTGCGCTGGAAGCCGCAATTTTTGGCCTGCCTGCGGTGGCGTTTTCGCTGGATGACCGCGCCCTGGATGCCGACTATAGCCCCTGCATCCCGGTCGCCCGCGAGCTTGCCCGCGCCACGGGCGAGCATAAACTGCCGCCCATGACTATCCTCAACGTGAACATCCCCGGGACGCCCATCCGGGGCTGGCGGGTGACGCGGCAGGGCGTGCGCGAATATCGGGATCAACTGGTGGAGCGCGACGACCCCCACGGGCGGCCCTACTACTGGATTGGCGGCGAGCGCCCCGCCGGAGACGTGAAGACCGAGGGCACGGACCTCTGGGCGGTGCATCAGGGCTATGTGAGCGTGACGCCCATCCAGCTTGATCTGACGGCCCATACCATGATTGACGCCCTGCACAAGTGGAACATCAACTTTTAGCCCCACCGGGCGAGCCGCCGCGCGTCCTGGTGACGGGTGCCACCAGCTTTTTGGGCTACCGGGTGGTGGCTGCTTTGCAAGAAGCCGGTGCCCAGGTGAGCGCCCTCGTCCACCCGGACCAGCTGCCCAAAACCGCTGCCTTTAACGAGCGCGTCCGCATTATCCAGGGGGACCTTTGGAACCGGGCCAGCCTCAAGGGGAGCGCGCGCGGCCATCAGGTGATGATTCACCTGGTTGGCAGCACCAAGACGGACCCCGAACGCGGCCTGACCTACCAGCAGATCAACCTGGTTTCGGCCCGGCATGCGGTCGGGATGGCCATTAGCGATGGCGTGCGCCTGTTTACCCTGCTCAGTGCGGCGGCCTTGCCCGGCTGGATGCCCCTGGAATACATCCACAGCAAGCGCGATGCCGAAACTTACCTGGCCAACAGCGGCCTGGAATGGATCATGGTGCGGGCGCCCTTGCTCTACTTGCCGGGGCCAAACCGTCCCTTGCTCAACGTGCAGCGCTTTTTGGGCACGTTGCCGCCCTGGGGTTGGCTATCCGGGCGCTATGCGCCAATGTCGGTCAATACAGCGGCGCGCGGGCTGGCGGACCCCTTGGGGATGAGGCCCATATTCTCGAGCGCCCGCCAGACGAATTCGGATTTCGCCTCGCCCATGTCGGCGCGGGTCGTCAGCGTAATGATGTTCCGCCCCTTCGGCGCGAGGTGTTCCTCGCCCGCCTTGCGGATCAGGACCCCGCTGCAGCCGACGCTGACGGCGAGGTGCACTTCCTCGGCGGTGTCGCTGACGAAAAAGGCGGCGGACTGGGCGAGCGCCACCAGCTGGAGGTGGTCGGCCTTGCCGGTGATATCGACGAGTTCGGGCGCAACATGCGCAACCTCGTCGGCGAAGACATGAAGCTCTTTTGGACCGACCATCACGGCATGACGCCCTTCTTGGCCATCATGCGCGCTAGCTCCGCGTAGCAGGCGCCGCCAG
>JAAUUD010000397.1 GCA_012031655.1 Anaerolineae bacterium
CCGCCCCAAAGTTGAACATAAAGCGCGAGCGTTCGTTCTGGAAGTTGATCAGGTCGTTTTCGCGGCTGCCTGCCGCCAGCAGCACGGTTTCCAGCGTGGGGTCGGCCAGCATCATGCTGCGCGCCAGGTTCATGGCAATCGGTGCCCCGGCGCACAGCGCGTACATCTCAAAGGCATAGCCGTTCTGGATGCCCAGATTGTGCTGAATTTTGGCTGCCGCGTTCCAAACCAGGTGGTCTTTATGCTCGCTCCCGTGCGAAATGACCAGATTCACGCGCTCTGGTCCCATCCCCGCCTGTTCCAACGCACGCTGAGCGGCGCGGGTGGCCATCGCGGTCACGCTATCTTCGGCAGCAGCCACATGCCGCTGTTGATGCCCATCTTCTGGCGCAGGATGTCCTCTGGGATGTTGGTGCGTGGCGCCAGGTCGGCGGCGGTTTCGATGACCGGGGGAAAATACGTTCCCCAGCCGACAATCCCCACGGTGTCCGTCATAGGTCGTGCCGTCCTTCGTTATTTTTGGCGGAGTATAGCGTGCAGCGCCCACCCAGCATAGCCCCGCTAGCCACGCGGCAAATCCAGGTGGAACTGCACGCCATCCGGATTGGCGTAGTCGAAGATCATGTTGCCGCCGTGCTTTTCCACAATGAGCCGCGCCACCGTAATATCCAGCCGCTGGTCGTAAATCAGCGGCATGCGGATGTCGGTTTCCAGGCCCACCGTCAGGGAGGCCGTAATGCGCAGCATGCTGTCGTCCAGCTCGCTGGCGGCCAGCAAGATGCGCCCCCGGCGGCGGTTCTGGCGCTGGATGTTGGCCAGCAAAGCGTCTACAGCGTGGGCCAGCATGGGCCGGTCCGCGATCACGGCCAGTCCCAGACCGCCTGCACCAACGACACCTTCGCCTCGCTAAAGCGCTCAGCGCGCTCCAGCAGCAGTTCATCCAGGGCAAAAGCCAGGCGCTTGGGCACAAGTTGGCCAATTTCAAGCTGCTCGACCAGGCTCAGGTCTTTGGCGAGCTGCTCAAGCTCCTGGTAGCTCTTGAAGGCTGGGCTATCCGGCGAGGCAGGTTCAAACTTCAGGAAGGCATTTTGGAGCGCCTGCACGGTCATATGGCTGAGGTCGCCCGGCTGATGAGTTGCAGCATCAGGCGGCTGTTCTGGTCCTCCAGAACACGGCGCTGCTCTCGCAGGCGAATATCGCCATACAGGATAACCAGGCCCAGCAAAAGCAGAGCCACCACCGCCAGCAGCCCGCTATTGAGCAGGAAGACCTGTTGATGGGCGCGCAGGTCCGCTTGCAATACGCTCACGTTACTACGCAGGTTTAGCACCGCCACCGCGTCCTGTTGGGGAGGCATAAAAAGCGGCAAGCTCGTATCCAGCCCCCCCGCCTGCAAGGTAGAGGTGGTTTCGCCCCGGCGCCAGGCGGCCACGTACCCTGGTGTTTGCGAAGCCTGCCCCCCGATTTGCGCGGCGTCGGTGCTAAAGAGCACTGCGTCATTGGCCAGCAAGCGCACTTCTTCCACCTTCAGCCCGGCCAACCCTGCCGCCAGTGCAGCCTCCAGCCCAGCCACAGCGCCCGGCTCACGCCGCACCACCGCCGCGATTTCCGCCCCATAGACCGCCTGAAGGTGCTGCGCAACCGCCAGGTGATGGACCTCACCGGCTGTCAAGGTATCGTCTGTGGTGGCCTGTGCCCCAGCGCGCACCAAAAGCAGGCGCCACCGGGCAACACCAGTGCCACCACCAACAGGTACAGGGTCAATAGACGCGGTGCAAAACGCTGCTTCATGCTCGCTCCCTGCTTCCCTTTGTTTTGTCTATCTTAATGGGGTTGTGGATTGCGGGCCAGTGCACGCCCTGCGGGTGTTGATGGGCAGCGATTTCAGGGATAGGCTTCACTAGCACCCACAACCTTCGGCTATTAGGCTACGTATGGGTGCGATAGGGCAAAGGTATTCAAAGACCAACAGTAGCACCCAGGGGGAGAAAACAACCAATGGCCACGACGGACGACCTGCTGGCAAGGGCCAAAGACCTGATCCGCGAGAGGCAATTTGACCGTGCACGTATCGTCCTTCAGGATGTGCTGCGTGCGGAACCAGGAAACAACACCGCCCAGGATTGGCTGGCGCGGCTGGAAAAAGTTGATCCTGCCCCGCGCACCTTTCAGGAATCGCAGGTGGAACTGACCGAGGCCCGCGAGGAACTGCGCGAAGCGGAAGTGGAAATCGCCCAGACGGAGCAGACCGCCAGGCGCTTTGTCCGGTTGAACGTCGCTCTGCTGGTTTTTCTGGGTAGCTTGCTCGGCTCCCTATTGGGGGCCGCCGCTGATCTGGGCGATGCATTGGATACGGTGGAAGAAGTCCGCACCCGCCTTTACCCTGAGCTGTGCGTGGCTGGTAGCAGCACGGTTCTGGAAGAAGGGCTAGGGCTGGCCGAAGGCTGGACCGAAGACTTCACCGCCATCAACGAGGTACGCGTCAACGTGGAGGCGATTGGCTCCGGTGCTGGGGTAGACCGCGCCAGCCAGGGCGGCTGCGTGCATGTCCTAGCCATGTCCGAGCCGATGACCGATAGCCAGTTTCAACAGTTGGCAGACAGTGACGTTAACCTGGTGTGCGCAGCCGAGATTGGCTATGATGTGGTGGTCTTTGTGACGCACAACAACAACCCCGTCACGGTGCTGGATGACCGGGGACCGCGCAGCCTGAGCGCCATCCTCTCCGGCAGCATCACCAACTGGGCAGAACTCAACCCCAGCTACGACTTCCCCATCACGATTTATGTGCGCCCCCGCAGCGGCACAACCGAACTGATCCTTAGCCGCCTGCTGGTAAATTTCGATAATCAGGGGGCCACAAATTTCCCGCCTGGGGTCAACTTTTTGGAATGCAACTCCAACGAAGAATGTCTGAACCTGACTTTGGGCACCCCAGGCGCCCTCTATTGGGTTAGCGCCTCCTGGATTCGCACGCAACCGCCCGAATTTCTGCGCGTGATCTCCATCTTGCAGGGTGATGAACGCTCAGTGAACCCACTCAACGAGGACGTTAACCTGGAGCGTTACCCCAAGTTGCTGATGCGCCCGCTGTACCTCTATGTGGTGGATGGCGAGGGCGCCACCCCGGATGATGTGCAACGGGCACAGGACTACCTGACCTTTGTGCGCGGCATTCAGGGGCAGCAAACGCTGGAGGCCGCCGGCTTCTTCACCTACTTTGATGCGCCGCGTGATATTGAGGTGCTCCTCCCGTCCGGTTTTGACTCAGTCGGCACGCCGGGCCGCCGCATCTGCCAGTAAGCTAGGACGGGGCAGCCATGCGGAGCGGCAAACGCACTGTAAAGCAGCTGCCCTGCCCCACCTGGCTCCGCACGGCAATCTCCCCGCTGTGCGCGGCCACAATCCGCTGCGTGATGGCCAGCCCCAGCCCGGTGCCGCCGTGCTGGCGGGCCAGCGACGTGTTGACCTGCGTGAAAGCCTGGAAGAGACCCTGCAAATGCGCCTGGCTCATCCCAATGCCCGTATCTGCCACCCGGAAAGCCACCTGTCCTGCACGTCGGGCCTCCCCCTCCGGGTGGAGTTGCTCACTCCGGTGCCCTGCCATCCGCGTCACGGAAAGCGTCACCGTCCCCTGGGTCGTAAACTTGGCGGCATTACTCAACAAGTTAAAGAGTATCTGGCGTACCCGCGTGGCATCGGCATGCATCATCCCCAGCGGG
>JAAUUD010000398.1 GCA_012031655.1 Anaerolineae bacterium
ACCCAGCCGCAAAGTCGCTCAGGTAGGCCAGCTTGGGGTTGGCCAGCAGCACGTTCTCCGGCTTCACATCGCGGTGAATCAACCCGACCGCGTGGGCGGCATCCAGCGCCACCGCGATCTGCCCCACCCACAGCCGCACATCCTGCAAACTGGCCAGCGGTTGGCCGCTCTGCCAGTCCGCCAGGCTAACCATCTCTTCAAAGTAGGGCAGCACCAGATAGGGCACGCCGCCGATTTCGCCAAAGTCCAGAATCGGGAGCCCATTGGGGTGCTGGAAGGCCCGCGCCCGGCCCGCCGCCGCCAGAAAGCGCTCCCGCACGTGCGGCTGGCTGAGCAACGGCTCGTTGAGCACCTTCAGCACCACCCACTCGTTGCTGACCGGGTGGAAAGCTTTATAGACGCTGGTCAGGCGGCCTGCGCCCAACCGCGCCTGGATGAAGTAGTTGCCAAAACCCTGTTGCTGGCCCATACGTGCTGCCCCTTTTGCGCCCCCATTTTAAACGCAAACCGGGACCAACCCAAACACTCAGCGGGCAGGCGGTGCTCAGCCGCCAGGCGGCGCGGCCCGAACCATAAACCCTTGCCAGGGAACTTCATCTTCAAGCGGCCAGTCCTCGCCATTCAGGGAGGGGGAAAACTTGAAACGTGTATGTTCCGCTGTCTCTTACCGGTAAACCGATAAATCCAGCCCGAACACGGACTGAGCGCTTTTTCTGTCAGGTCGATGCTTGTTTCTGGTTCAATGAGCGGAATACCACCTGGGGAAAGCAGCCGAATTTTCTGCTGCCCCAGGTAGCCGCTGCTTTCGTCATGGCGCACCCAAACACGGATCAACTGGCACTGAATTGGCACAGCAATGGTGACCTCTTGGGCGTGTCTGTATTCGCCAGGTCGTCCCCACTTGCTCAGAATGGTAAATTCTACCGTGCCCTGTGCCAGGTCTGCGTGTTTATTGATGACCATCCCAACCTGGGCAACCTGGCCAGCCTGATCACGATAAACGACGACGTCATGCTTGCTGACGTCGCCCAAGTGAGCAACCAATCGATAACCATCGTCCCGTAGAATACGCTCCACATAGCTTTCGTCAATCCAGGTCCTTCGGCTCGCAAATACCATTCCTGTGCAGTTATAGGTGTCGCGAATTGAGCGGAATTGTGCTGTTCGAGCCTGCGCGTTGCCAAAATACACTGCGTCTTTCAGTCTCCCTCCCCAGGGATGAGCGGCACCCAGGCGCTAAAGGTGCTGCCCTGGCCCAGCCTGCTCTCGATCTCCAGGCCGCCGCCGTGCCGCCCCAGGAAGTCCGCCACCACCGTCAGGCCCAGCCCGGTGCCGCTGGCCTGGCCGCTATTGCTGGCGCGGTAAAACGCTTCCGTGAGGCGCGGAATCTCCTGCGGCGGGACGCCCAGCCCTTCATCCTGCACGATGAAGTACAGCCGCTCGCCCCGGTCCTCGATGCGCAGGCGCACGGCACCGTCTGGCGGGGTGTACTTAAACGCGTTAGAAACCAGGTTCAGCACCACATGCTCAATCAGGTAAGCATCCAGCACCACGCGCTCCAGCGGGCAAAGCAGGGCAAAGTCAAACGCCCGCCCCACGAAAACCTCCTGAATGCGGGCTTGCAGGCGGTCGGCCAGGGCCTGCAGGGCCATCGGGCGCGGGTTGAAGGCGATCTTGCCCTGCTCTGCCCGGTTGATGAACAGGATCATCTCCACCAGCTCGTTGAGGCGGCTCACCTCGCCTTCGGCACTTTCCAGCAAGTCGCTGATCTTCTCTGGCAAGAGGCGCTCGCGGTGGTGCCGCAGGATGTCCAGCACGCTGCGAATGACCGCCAACGGCGTGCTGAACTCGTGCGAGGCCATCGAGAGGAAGCGCGCCATCAACTGGCGTTGCTGGTCCAGCTCGCGCTGCTGCTGAGAGAGCGTCAGGTGAGTGCGGATGCGCGCCAGCACTTCGATCTGATGGAAGGGCTTGGTGATGTAGTCCGCGCCCCCCCACCTGAAAGCCGTAGACCTTCTCGCCCACGTCGTTGAGCGCGCTCAAAAGATCACCGGCACCTTCTGGAAGCGCTCATCCTGCTTGAGCGCCTGGCACACCACAAAACCATCCAGGCCGGGCATCATCACATCCAGCAAAATCATGTCTGGCAACTGCTGCTGCGCGACTTCCAGGGCACGCACGCCATCCGCCGCCGTGATCACGCGGTAGTCCTCCATGCGCAGCAATTCCACCAGCATCGCCAAACTATCCGGCGAGTCATCCGCCGCGAGAATCAAAGGAGCAGGGAAAGCTGTTTCCATCAGGGCGCATATCCCCCCGTGCACCTGGACCTGCAATGCCGCTATTATAGCGTGCTTGCCCCCCGCACAGCGGAAAATTGCCCGCTTTTTGACCCGAAGTTTGCCAGGCTAGCCCGTAAAGACCTGCGCCATCCGTGCGCGGTAGTCGTCGTAGGCCCGTTCAAACAGTTCGGCGGAGCGCTCCGCGCCCACCAGCACGCTGCTCGTCAGCACCAGCGGCGGCTGCCCGGCCTGCGTCAGGCGTTCCGCCACGCCGCTCTTGAGCGCGTTCACCAGCACGGCATAGCCCAGCGTGGAGCCTGGCCCCACTGGTTCCGCCAGGCCATCCACCTGCACCATCGCATCCCCGGCGGGCGTGCAATTATCCAGCACGATGTCGCTGAGGTCGGTCAGGCGCAGGCCAGAGGCATGCTGGGGCGCGCTGGCCTGGCAATGCGCCACCGAGACCACGCCAATGAGCGCCATGCCGCGCTGCTTGACGCCCTGCGCCACCTCGATGACCACGTTGTTGACACCGCTGTTCGAGAAGATGATGAAGACATCGTGCGGGCGAAAGAGGAAGTTATTCAAAATCACCTCGCCCAGCCCCGGCATCCGCTCGATGAACATGGCCTGGCGCTGGCCATTCGCCCCCACCACCTGAGTATGAAAGGTCATGCTCAGCTCCACGATGGGGTGAAAGCCGGGAAAGCTGCCATGCCGGGGGAAAATCTCTTCCACTGGCATGCGCGAATGCCCCGTCCCAAACAGGTGCACCAGCCCGCCCTGCAAAATCGCGTTCGCGCAGAGGCCCGCCGCCTGGTTGAGCGGCTCGACCTGCGTGCGCTGGATCTTCTCAACCACGCCCTGCGCGGCCTGCATAAAGGCCAGGATTGCGTCCACAGTTCATGCTCCCCTAGAAATTAAACTTTTCACACCGCGCGGCCCTGCTGCATCGCCCAGACCGCCGCGCCCAGGCAGCCGGCATCGCCGCCCAACGCCGCCGGCACAATCTCCAGCTTATCCAGCGGGACGGTATGGCAACGCGCCCGCAGGGTTCGCCAGATGGGGTCCATAATCCAGTCACCCAGGCCCATCAACCCGCCGCCAATCACCACCTTGTGCGGGCACAGGATGATCACCAGGTTGGCCAGCCCACACCCCAGATAGACCCCGGCCTGGTCCAGAATGCCCTGTGCCACGCCATCGCCCGCCTCGGCTGCCTGCTTGATGAGCTCCGGCGAAATGCGGTTGAGGTCGCCACCAGCCAGGTCCCGAATGTGCGTGGTGAGGCCCTGCGTCACCGCCTTGATGCCCATGGCAGCAATCGCGGGGCCGCTGGCGTAGGCTTCCCAGCCGCCGGGGTTGCCGGTGCCATCTGGCCAGCCGTGCAGGTCAATGCTGTGGTGGCCCACCTCGCCCGCTGCGCCCAGGCCCAGCAA
>JAAUUD010000399.1 GCA_012031655.1 Anaerolineae bacterium
CTGGCGGGCTGGCGCGCCCAGCGCAGCGCCGCCAGGTTGGCCAGCAAAATCAGGCTCAGCAGCAGGGGATGAAACCAGGCCAGCACCCAGGTCACGGCCTGGTAGTGGAACGGGAACAGGCCAAAAAACGGCCATCCCGGCCACCTGCGCCGGGCCTGGCAAGCGCAGCGCCCGCAACCAGGCCCCCAGCAGGGCGGTGTTGATGAGGTGGTTGGCCACCAGCAGAAAATGCCACAGCGCCGGGGTGGGGGTGGCCTCCAGGGGCAGCCAGGCCCACAGCGCCAGGTTCACCAGGGGGCGATAGTAGGCGACGAAATCCGCCTCTGTGAGCAAGGTTTGGGGGTTGCTTTGCTGGGCGTAGCGCCAGTGAATGATGTCATCCCAGAAAAACTGAAGCCCAACAGCAGGCAGGTAGAGCCAGGCCACAGCCAGTAAAGGCAGCAGCCTGGCCCACACGTGGCCGGGTCTACCCATAGGAATATTGATCCTGAGTTGGGGTGGTCTGTGTTTTAGGGCGTGGCCGTGTGCGGCAGGGCTTCCAGCAGCCAGTCCAGCGCCACGTTCACATCCAGAAAGACGCGGTGCGGCAGGTTGGGCTGTTGCGATTGCGCCAGGTGCTCCAGCCAGCGCTGCGTGACCTGCGCCACGGTAATCGGTTTGAGGACCGTGGCCACGCGGCCTTGCAGCTGTGGGAAGCACGCCGCGATTTCGGCGGTTTTCTCGCGGATGTAGGGGGTGGGGGTCAGCCCGGGTTCGGTGAAGTGCTGGAGCGCGAGGTAGGGCATGCCACAGGGCCAGCCGTGCATGGTGTCCACAATGGCGGCGCTGATGGTGTCTACGGTGCGGCGGGTGATGACGGGGGCATGGATGGTATAGAAGACGAGGCGGCGGTTATACATCCATAAGCGGGTGAGCACATCTTCAAAAGTCTGAATATCGTGCTGAGCGGCCTCTAGAACCATTCCGGCTGTTCCTTTCCGCTGAACCAATGCTTGGCTGGTGCGCTCCGTGGGCGGTCCCCAGGGGGTGGGGGTAGAGACGGGTGTGCTTCCCTGCGGGCCGCCGTGCCAGGGGGCGGAAACCAGGCCAAGGGCAAGAGCAACCCTGCAATTAGCCATGTTAACCTATCTTAACATAGTTATAGAAGCTAATCGAGGGTAGCCAGAAGGCCCAAACCACCTATCAGGATACGCTCAGGGCCGCCGGGGCGGCCCTGGCGCTTATTGGGGTGGGGTCAGGCGGTGCGGCTGGTGATCCACACGCCGTCGGGGTCGGTGCTATAGCGGGCCAGGTAGAAGGTGCGTTGCTTCTGGCGGCGGGCGTCTTCTGGCGTCAACCAGAAGCTCAGCGTCCGCCCCTTGGTGGCCGCGAGTTCTTCCAGGGCGGTCATCACGTGTTTGCAGGCAACGCCGTTGTGCTGCGACCATTCGCAGGTGCAACGCGCATAGATCGTATGGCCATCTTCGTAGCGCACCGTGACCAGGTGCGCGTCTGCGGGATCGGTGGCGCTTTCCACCAGCACCTGATGCTTGGCCACGCGCACGGCATCCAGGTCGCGGCTGGTGGCTTGCAGTTGCTTGATGTACTTGGGCTTCACGGCCAGGGGGTCCTCTTGGTCTCCACTTGCTCTGTTCATCTGTTCTAATTATAGCACAAATGTGTTAGCGAATCATCAGAATCACCCCCTAAATCCCCCATCTGGCCAGGCCCGGCGCGCCCCTAAACGACGCTCGTCTGACGCGCTGGACACGCGGGGCAGGATGCAGTACCATCGGCAGCCAGGAGGAAAACGCTCATGAAAAAACTGGCACTTCTGCTCATCATCCTCAGCTTGCTGGCGGGCGCCTGGCCAGCCCTGGCCCAGGAAGACGGCGGTCCCTTTGTGACCACTACGGCGAACCTGCGCGTGCGCGCCACCCCCACGGCGGATTCACCCATCCTGCAAACCGTCCCGCGCAATACGGCGGTGCTGGTGTATGGCCGCAGCGCCGATAACGGCTGGTTGCAGGTGGGCTTCCGGGGCGTGGTTGGCTGGGTGAGCGTGTTTTACGTGAACATTGGCTTTCCCGTGAGCAGCCTGCCGGTGGTGGATGGCAGCGTCCCCAGCCCGGACCGCCGCCAGGAGCAGGTCGCCGCGCCAGATGGCACCCTCGTTCAGACCGGGCAGTTGGTCGTCTTCTCGACCGTGTCTAACGTGAACATCCGCCTGGCGCCGGATGAAGGTGCGCTGCGCCTGGGGCAGTTGCCGCGCAACGCCCGCGCCACCGTGACGTTGCTCAGCCCGGGGCGCAACTGGGGCCTCATCACCTACAACGGCCTGAGCGGCTGGGTGGCGCTGAGCGTGGTCAATGTGCTGGGCGACCTACGAACCGTGCCGGTGGATGGGCAGCCCGGTTCTGGCGCCACCGTGCCCTTGCCGGCCTCGCCCCTGCTTTCGCTGGAACAGCGCGAGGCGGTCACCCGCGCCCAGAACCACTACACCCGCTACGCCGCGCAACTCTCCGGCCTCATCGACATCCTGAACCAGGTGGTCAATGGTGGCATTCTGACCTGCGGCCCGGCGCCCGAATTTTTGCGGCCCTATCGGCCCTTCCGGCGAGACCTGCAACTGGTGCCCCAGATTGCAGACCTGGCCGCCGCCATGAACGCCGCCTTCGCCAGCGCCAACCAGGCCCGCGCCCAATGGCTCTCGCGCTGTGGCTCGGAGCGCCTGCTCTATGAGTTTGACCGCGAACCGCTGCGCCCGGCCCTGGAAGCCGCCCTGGCGTGCGGGGCTTTGCTGGCCCCGGTGGGCCAGGAACTGGCCGAACTGGCGCCCGCTAAGCACGGAGAGGCCGCCGCCCCCATGAAGCACACCCACGCCCTGCTTGGCCTGCTGGCGCTCTTGCTGCTGTGGCCGCCTGTGGCCCAGGGCAAAGCAGCGCGCGCGGCGAGGTCACGGGCTACAACGAAACCGTTGCGGCGGCCTTGCTGGACCTCGACCAGGCGACCTGCGCTTTAATGGCATCCCCCTGGAGGGCGGCCTTGTGGCGGTGACGCTCGGCGAAAGCGCCCGCGAAGCTTACCTGGTGGTGAGTGATGACCCCGGCCTGGCGCTGGTCCCGGCCATCCTGGCGACGGGCTTTGACCCGCGCAACCAGCCCGAAGCCCTGGGGCTGATCGTCGGGCGGCAGGCCAGCGCGCTCCGCCGCCTGGATGGGCGCAACCCCCTGCTGATCTTTGGCGCGCAGGTGGGTGACTCCGTCCGTGTGCAAAGCCTGGTTCCGCCGCCCGAAGCCGCCCCGCGCCAAATCAGCAGCACCGTCACCACAATTTCGACCGATGGCGAGATTGCCACCGCGCTACCGCGTTCAGAAGCCGAGGGCGCGGGGCTGGTGCGTGGCATCACGGGCCAATTGAGCCTGAATGGGGTGCCGTTGCGCTTCCGCGTGATTGACGTGCCGGATTATGACAGCGCACCGGCGGCGGATTTGTTCGCCTTCTACCGCACCCCGGCGGAGGCGGTCATCGTGCCGAACCAGCCCGCCGTCGAGACCCTGCATCTGGTGGCGCCACCCGCCCAACGCCGCACCCTGGACCCCCGCACCGCCTATAATTTAGCGCCCGGCGCCGCGCTGCGCCTGGAATATGCGGGTTTTGATTATACGGCGGTCCCGGCGGGGGCGGTGCTGGGCGCGGAGGAAGGCGGACAGGCGCTCCGGCTGGAGCTCCCGGCG
>JAAUUD010000400.1 GCA_012031655.1 Anaerolineae bacterium
GGGTGGCGCGACCATCGCCGCGCCGTCAAAGCCCACCAGCCAAACCAGCAGCCAACCCGCCACGAGGGTTCCCACGCCCGCGCCTAGCAGGTTCGTCCCGTTCAGCAAGGTGACCAGGGCCGGGGTTTCTTCGATATCGCGGACCAGTGCCCGCGTGAGCAAGGGCAGAGAGAGGCCCATCAGGCTGGTGGGGAGCAGCAGGCTCAAAAACACCACCCCCAGCAACCCGGCTGGCGACTCGGAAAGGGTGTTCAACCGCAGAAAGATGATCTCATAATAAAAATAGTGGCTGGTGGCCCCCAACAGCATGATCAACCAGTTCGCCAGCGCGTAGGCCCGCATGGCTTGCCGGGGCGAGAACCGCGCGCAAAGCCGTCCGCCTAGCGCGGTTCCAACCCCCAGCCCCAGCAGAAAAGAGGCTGTAATAAGCGTGACAGAACGGACTTCGGCCCCGGTGAAGAACCCCAGCACCCGCTGCCATACCACCTGGTAAACCAGCGCGCTGGCGCCGGATGCAAACACAACCGCCAACAGCGGCAGCCCCAGGCTCCCGCTAGACCCTGACCGTCCCAAAACAGCCATTGTCGGATGATCCTTTTCTTGTGTAGGGTGGTGAAAAACCGCGCATGCACTTTGCATACTCCTAGGATCGTATAACGGCTTTGCTGTGCTGTCACGCAAGGATTTTGTCTGGAAATGACTGGCCGGGGACTTTTGGCGTGTACTTCTCCTCATTGAGCACCCCAACGCCGCCAAAAGCCAGCCGTCGGAGGCCCCGATGGAACACGCGCCCCGCTCCCAACCGACCGCCCACCATGCAACCGCGCTGCGTTCCGCCCGGCACAAGGCGCGCCGCTGGCCAACCTGGCTGCTCTTTGGCGGTGTGACCCGCGCCGCTGGCCGTGGGCAAGTCCATCCTGGCTTCCACTGGGCTACCCGCCACGCCCGCCGCCAAGGGCGACTTCCGCATCTGGGTGCGGTTTGAGTCCGACGGCATGCAAGGCGAGGACGACTTTCTGCCCAACGTGCCCTACTGGTATCCATGGCCCCTACTGGCACAGCAGCTTGGGCCGCCCCCTGAGCCACGGCGGCGTGAACCTGCCCACCGACGAGGCGCGCTGGTTCTTTTGAGTGGGTGCCCGTGGGGACGCTGGTGCGGGTGGTCTAGCCGCGCCTATTGCAGCGTGACTTCGATCTCCAGCGGGTGCTGGGGATCGTAGCCATAGACCTCCATCAAGGTCTTGAGCAGCGCCCCTGCGATTTCGATGCGCCCGGCGTCGTCCTGCGCCAGAAATTGAAAGGCATAGTTGGGCAGGCTTCTTCCCAGCCCAGGCTTTGCAGGCGGGCGTGCATGGCCTCGTCCAGGTCAAAGCCAGAAGCCTCCGCATAGAGCGCGGAATCCCCATTGCCGCCCGCCACCTGCACATAATGGTTGGCCCGGCGTCCATCATCCGGCGCCAGGATGGCAAAGTTGCCATCTGTGCCTTCGGTTTGCAGTTGCTTGAGTGCCGCCGCGATGGCCATCAATCGTTCTTTCATGACCGTTTCCTCCGGTTTGGGCCAGGTCCCCGAAAATGGGGGCGCGTGCTTTTAGTGTAGCGTGCAGGCGGGGCAAGGGATAGAGCGAGTCCGTGTGTCAATAGTACACGTGAGCTATCCTGAACCTTAAATATTGCTTGTAGACCTTTAAAAAGTGTTATTGTACAATGGGGGCGTTGCCTAACGAGTTCGCGAAATGGGAACGCCTGTGAACACCATGAACCCGAATGTCCACCCTGCTTTAACCCGCCTCAAGACCGAGGCCTTGGGCGCCTGGCTGGCAGAAACCTGGCAAGCCGAGCGTGCCGATTGGCTGGTGATGCTGGTCAACAATGCGGTGGTGCATCAGCGGGCCATGCGCCTCTGGAAGCCGAGCCGCCGCTTGCCCGGGGGCTACTGCTTCGTGGGGGCCAGCCCCGTGGCTTGCCCCGTGACGCCCACCATCTACGCTCAACCAGGCGACGAAGGGCTGAACCTGGTGACGGGCGGCTTTCTCTATCGCTTTGCGCCGCGCGAAACCGGCGCGGCGCTGGAGGTGCTGCTGGCGGCGGCCTACACCGAGGAGGAATACCACACGGTGACGGCGCTGGCCTGCCTGCCGCCGGACTTTCTGCCGGTGTGGCAGGCTTTTGAGAAAGGCTGCTCCAAGCTGGCGCACGGGCTTTCTGTGCGGGAGGATGTGCGGATCATCGGCGGGCGGGCGCGCAGCTTTGCGCCGACGGTGGACTGGGACGACATCGTGCTGCCAGAGGCGCTCAAAGCGGACCTGTTTCACGATGTGCACGGTTTCTTCCGTAAGGGCGTGCCCATCTACCAGCGCCTCAAGCTAAAGCCTTTCCGTAAGCTGCTGCTGGCCGGGGTGCCGGGCACGGGCAAGACCATGCTCTGTGCGGCGCTGGCCAAGTGGGCCATCAAGCAGCGCTACCTGGTGATTTACGTCTCCACGATGGACGGCGACGGGGCGCAATTCTGGAAGATCGAGCGCGCCTTGCAGATCGCTTCGGACTCCAAGCTGCCCACGCTCATCCTGCTGGAAGAACTGGACGCCTACCTGACCAAGCCGGACGAGAAATCGATGGTGCTCAATGTGCTGGATGGTTCGGAGGCGACCGCGAACGAGAAGGGCGTGCTGCTCATCGCCACCACGAATTACCCGGCGGCGATTGACGAGCGCATCCTGAAGCGCCCGGGGCGCATGGACCGCGTGTTCATCATCCCGGAGGCGGACGCCGCCAGCGCCGACACCCTGCTGCGGCACTACCTGGGCGAGGTCTGGCAGGCGGAGCATGCCGCGCTGGTGCCGCACCTGACCGGCTACCCCGGCGCGTTTATCCGCGAGGTGGCGCTGCACGCGCTCACGCAGATTGCCCACCGCGAACAGACCCACCTGCCGCTGGAGGTGCTGGAGGAGTCCTTCCGCCGCCTGAAGCAGCAGATTGCCGCCCGCGACGACTTCCTGACCCGGCGCGGCACCCTGGGCTTTGTGCCAGCCAGCAACGGCCAGCATGCCTGATCCTCTGCAACCCCCTGGGGGGGGAGGAGTTTGCTCCTCCCCCCCCCCCGCTGCATCACTCCAGCTTCATGCGCTGATAGTAAAAGCACATCGTCATCATGTGGTTCACCTGGCTGACGTACTCCCAGCGGTCGCGTAAAAACTCATTCCGCAGGCGCTCGATGCCCTCCGAGCTGATGTCGTTGTATTCCTCTTGCGTGTAGGTGAACTGGTCGTACCACACGATGCGCAGCGAATCCGAGGTGCTGTCAAAGACGAACATGCAATATTCCATCAGGGGATGCATGCGGTGTTTGTCGTGAGGCGTGACGGGCAGCGGCATGGGTCCACCTCCTGAACGGACCTGGCACTTGCTTTTAGGATAGTGGCTTTTGGTGCCCCCGGCCAGCCCAGCGCCGCAGCAGGGCCGCGTGCAGGTGGCGCGGATGGTCGCGCTGAGGGCCGCGATCTGCTGTCGCGCCTGACGCCGGCGCTCACGGGTTGCGATCCGATCCTCGGGCCGGTCGTGTTGCTTGGCCTGCTCGCTGCTGCTCATCGCTGCGCTCCTTCCTTCACCGTTGCGGGTACGCTTTGGCCGACGGAAGGAGCATATCGCGGGCCGGGGGGGGCGGCGGATCAGGAGGATTACGGTAGCGGCTACGGTAAGCGCTACG
>JAAUUD010000401.1 GCA_012031655.1 Anaerolineae bacterium
GCCATAGCCCGGCTGTGGCGCGCCATAAACCGGCGGGGGCGCATCCCTGGCACGGGCACATAGGGGTACGAGACTTGCGGCACGCCATACCCATAGCCCTGCGGAACCCCCGCCGCAGCAGGCACCGCCACCGGCTGAATCTTCCCCGCCACCAGCGCCAACCGATCAATCACCAGCCAGTGCAGCAGCACGAACACCACAAAGAATGGCACCGCAAAGCTGGCCCAATAGAGCATCGCAGAGGCACCCATCATTCCACCCCGGATATTAAACAAAGCGACCAGGCGCACCACCGAAGCGCTCAGTGTCGATTCATCCAGCGAACGGCTCAGCGTAGCGCTCCATAGCAATTCCTGCGTGGCCAGAAAGCTGAGCACCGCCCCCACCAGCAGGCTAAACGGCACCGAAGGCAGCCACACCGCCCTCAAAAATGCCCAGCTATTGCTTTTCCCACGTTCCCGCGCATCCTGAAAAGCGTCGTGCGCGCCATCAAAATACAGCTTGAAGGCCAGCAGACTTGCCGCCCCAAACAGCCACGGCACCCCCAGAAAATTCTGCGGCGTTTCCAGCAGATCCGCGTCTGCGAGGTTCTGAAACCAGCTCAGGAACAGCGTGCTGGTCGGCAAAAAGCCGATCACCAGAAACGGCAAAAACAGCAGGCTGGAACCGATCCGGCCCAGCGGACGCCAGAAGCCCAACACCAGCCCGGTCAGGTAGGCCACCGGCACCTGAACCAGCCAGATCGCCAGCCAGGGCGAAAGCACCGTGTTCAGGGTGTTCTGTGCCCACGGGATCTCGTCGGTCACCTCCGCGACCCCGCCATTCACCCCCACAAACCAGGCCCCCCAGGCCAGCAACGCCAGCGCAGGCAACCCCACCGCCACCACCAGCGGCAGGCTGATGCACCCCAGCAGGCTGCTCACCGGAAAAGCCGCGCCATAGCCCGTAAAGCGCAACCGCAAATTAAAAGCCGTGATCACCAGCCAGACCAGCACCCCCAGCAGCAGAATCGGCAGGATGTGCAGCGTTTGCAACGCCGCCGCCAACCCCAGGTCAAAGCGCTGAACGCCCACCTGAAAGACGTACAGCGGCGCCGTGAGCGTTCGCAGCGCCGGCCCGCCGTTGGTCAGCACAAGTGGCACACTAAACCCCGCCGTGAGCACCCCCATCGCGGCCACAAACAGGCCCACCAGCCACACGCCACAGCCCGCCAGCCACGGCGAGCCACCCACGCGATTCCCGCGCACCACCGCCGCATAGAACAGGCTGCCCAGCCCCACCGCCAGCGCCAGCGTGGCCAGGGCCTCGACCAGCGCCACGCTGTTCCGCGCCCCCACCGTGTCAAACAGGGCCAGCCAATCGGGCGGTTCGCCCAGCGGGCTGTCGTCAAAAGTGCTGTAATTCCAGGTGCGCCCCAGGAAGAGCCACCACAGGATGGCCAGCGGCACCGGCGACGCCCCCACCAGCGCCAGCGCCAGCAGCACCCGGTTACAGCCGCGCATCAGCCAGCCCTGCGCCCCAATGAGCAACCCCACCAGCAAGGGCACCACCGCCACAATCGCAATCCGCATCACGCCCAGCCGGGCGCTATAGTCCAGGGCGTTTTCCGTGTAGCGCTCGTCATCCTGCAAGCGCTCAAAGTTCTCCATGCCCACGTTTTCCCCTTCGCTACTGGGAAATCGTGTTCGCTCCATGCTCGTCTGGAAGGTATCCACCATCGGCAGCAACCCAACCCCACCGCACACCACGCACGCTGGCAACAGCAAAACCAGGCTCAGCAACAGGATCGGGTTAAATCGACGCCCAGCAGAATTGGGGGGGCTCATGGCATAAATTCCTCGTCCCTTGGTCAACGTAGCGCATTCTAACCCACCGCCACCCCCGGCGCGAACATGCGGGACCTGCGGGATTTTCCCCGCCCTCCCCGCGCATACTCGCCCGTGCTCAAGGCGTTGCAGGTCTTTTCCTCAGCGGTGTTCCTGGTACCCTCGCGCCCCACCAGGTGCGAGGGCCAGGGAGGGCAAGACCCGGAATCAAAAGAGCGGCTTTTCCGCCGCCCTTACTCGCTCGCTCCATTCAGGAAGGCCGCAACCGCATGCCAACACTACGAAACCGATGCCGCTGCTTTTTGGCGCACCTGGCGCACCTTGTCGCCATCCTCAATCCATTCCAGCATCTTGAGCGCATCCCGCCGCGCTTCGTCAGACATGCCCATCGCCTTGATCATGATCTCCTTGAGCAAGGGGTTGCTCTCAAAGTCGTTCGGCTCGTAGTGCGGCAGTCCGCTGCGCACCCGCGCCAGGTACATCTGGCATTCGTCCATCGTTTTGCAGCCAAAGTAATCCAGCGGGATGTCGAAAAAGTCGCAGATGCCCTGCAAGGTCGAGAGCGTCGGGTTGTTGTAGCGCCGGGTACGGATCGAACTCAATGTGGCTTCGGTCACGGCAGAATTCATCGCCACTTCTTTATTGGTGTAGCGCTTGCCGTTGGGCTTCACAAACACATCAAACAGCAGGTTCACCTTCTCCGTTGCCGTGACCTCTTCTTCACGATCGCGTATTGTCATGACCATCGTTCCCTATACTGGCGATAAAGCGGGTGGATAATAGAGATTTAATAATGAATCTACGCAAAATAAGCACTTGACTAAATGCGCTTTTTCAATGATGATAATACTCAACCAGCGCAAGTTAGATGCTATTTTAGCACGCTTTGCTAAACTGGGGAGACGAAATCTAGATGGATTTCCGAAATGGGGGGCTAAATACTGGTGCTTTATGCCATTATTCAGTATGATTGCATCAACTAGAGGCTGATTAGGCGTCGTAGAGACCTTTTAAGTCGGTCTTAATGCCACCTGAACAGATACCGCACCTTAAGAATCGCATATGTGAGTTTCGCGTCGCAAGAATGCGTTCTTCGGGCCGCGATGCCTGGGGGTAAGTCCAACACCCCACGCATCACACCCCACACAGGCGGCCCCGGTTAGGGGCCGGGCAAAACCCGCCTGTGGTGTCCTGCTTTCTATCATGCCGGGTCCCGCGCCCGCCATGCCAGAGGGCAGGACCCCTGCCCCACGCCGGGCCGGGGGGGGAGGCAGCGCCACTTCTGACCGAAGGACGGTTTCGCTTCTGGCCACTCCCATCGCAGCATCACCCGGGCCAGAAAACGAAAATCGCCTGATTGCTACAGGCGACTTCTTGAGAAGTCCGATACAATACCCAAAAAACCTACCACCATGAGTAAAAGCATCGAACAAAGTTTTCTATGGGTATTGTATCGGGTTAAGTGGAATCTGGCAACTCACAAAAAGTTAGCACCCTGTAAGAAAGCTGCTCCTACCGACGCAAAGGAGAGCGGCCACAGGGTCTAAAGGAGTTGCAAAAATGTCGAATACCACTTACCAGATCACCTTCTACCCCTTCCATCAGTTGGGCTTGAACGTCATCCCCATGGATGGCACCAAGCGGCCCGCCCCCCTTCCGGCGGGCTTGCGCCTGCCCACCGATGACCCCAACACCCCCACCTACACCGCTCCCAAATCTGCCCCCCTGCCCCTGGAAGCGCCTGGGCTTCACCCAGCACCGCCAGTCCGAAGCCCGTGCTGGCCGCCCTGCCCTGGCATCTGGCGCAGGGGTCGCGGGCGTGTGCGGCGCCGTCTCCGGTCATGCCGTTTGCATCGACTTT
>JAAUUD010000402.1 GCA_012031655.1 Anaerolineae bacterium
CCACCAGGCCCACCAGGGCCAGCCAGGTGGCCGCGTTGGGTGGCAGTTGCACACCCCCGCCCAGCAACACAAACACCGCTGCGATGGCCAGTCCGCCGGTCATCGTCCAGGCGCTGGCGCGCGCCATGGCGTGGTAGCCCTTCATCACGCGCGTCTGGCCAATGTTGTAAACCGCGATGATAAGCACGTTGACGACAGCAACCCCTATGCCCAACAGCGCCTGGCCGTGCAGGTCCAGGGCCAGCACTGCCGGGTTCATCACGTTGCGGTATTCCTGCTTCAGCAAAGCATCCAGCAGGTTACGGACCGCTTGCACCGCCACTTCTTCCTGCGCTTCCACCGTGCTGGCGCCCAGGTGCGGCGTTTTGATCACGTTCGGCAGGCCCACCAGCGGGTTATCCACTGTGGCAGGCTCCACGGAATAGACATCCACCGCTGCGCCGGTGACTTTACCCGCTTGCAGAGCCGCTGCCAGGTCCGCCTCGTTGACCAGCTTACCGCGCGCGGCGTTGATGATCCGCACCCCGTCCTTCATACGGGCGATGTTGGCGGCGTTGATCAGCCCCGCGCTGTCGCCAGAGACCACGCTATGCAGCGTCAGGTAATCGGCGCGGGCAAAGACTTCTTCCAGCGTTAGCAGGGGGACGCTCAACGTAGCAGCGACCTCCGCCGGCAGGAAAGGATCATGCGCGATGACGTGCATCTCAAAAGCCTGCGCCCGCCGCGCGACCGCCTGCCCCACGCGCCCCAACCCGATGATGCCCAGCGTTTTACCGCGTAGTTCGGTGCCCAGGTAGGCGGTTTTCTCCCATTTGCCCTGGCTCATGTCGGCGTGGGCCTGCGGAACGTGCCGCGCCAGGGCCAGCATCAGGGCCAGGGTGAGTTCTGCTGTGGCGATGGAGTTGCCGTCCGGCGCGTTCATCACCACCACGCCATGCTCGGTGGCCACGTTCAGGTCGATGTTATCCACGCCTACCCCGGCCCGCGCAAGCGCTTTGATCTGCGTAAGCGCCGCAAACATCTCGGCATCGACTGTGGTGGCGCTGCGCACAATCAGGCCATCAGCCGTGGAGGCTTTTTGCAGCAGCTCGGCGCGGGGCATCTTTTTGGCGGCCTCGAAGGTCACGCCTTCGGTGCTGGCCAGCAAATCCAGCCCAATCTGATCCAGGTTATCCGGAATGATGATGTGCATGGCGTGCTAACCCTTCAGGAACTCGGTCATGTTCTGCAAGAGTTCGGCCAGTTCGGCGGGCTGGGTGTCGCCCATGTGCGCGATCCGCATCGTCTGCCCTTTGATTTGCCGTAGCCATCGGAAATCATCATGCCACGGCTTTTCAGGAACTTGTTCATCGCGGGGAAGTCGATGCCCAGGTTGTTGTGCAGGGTAGTGAGCGTGATGGACTCGAAGCCGGCCTCTGCAAAACGCTCCAGGCCCGCCTCTGCGGCCCAGTCGTGGGTCATCTGCTGCATTTGCTTGTGGCGTTCCATGCGGTTGTCCAGCCCTTCGGCCAGCACATCATCCAGTTGGCGGTCAGCGGCGTACATCAGGGAAATGGGCGGGGTGGAAGGGGTGTTGTTTTTCTTGTGGCTCTTTTCCAGCTCCAGCATGTCAAAGTAGTAGCCCCGGTTGGCTACGGTGGCCGCACGGGCCAACGCTCGGTCCGAAACCGCCGCAAAGGCAATCCCCGGTGGCAGGGCCATCGCTTTTTGCGAGCTGATCAGGCAAACATCAATGCCCCAGTCATCCACGCGCACATCCGCGCCCAGGTAGCTGCTCACCGCATCCACCAGGAAGAGCGTCTCTGGATACGCGCGCATCACCTCGGCATATTCCCACACGGGGTTCATCACGCCAGTGCTGGTTTCGTTGTGGACCACCGCTACAGCAGCATAGTGCTGGCCGCGCAGCGCCTCCGCCAACTGTTCGGTGTGGATAGCGCGGCCCCACTCCACCTCAATCTGATCCACCTGCTTGCCATTGAGGGCAGAAACTTCCGCCCAGCGTTCGCTAAAGGCACCACAGACCAGGTGCAAAATCCGCTGGTCATCCCGCACCAGGTTGCGCGAGGCGCTTTCCCAGATGCCAGTTGCAGAGGAGGTATAAACGAACACGCGCCCAGCCTCGGTCCTAAAGCTCTGCTTGAGCTTGGGCTGCAACCGCTCGTAGAGGGCCGCAAAATCGGAGGACCGATGTCCGATCATCCATTGCGTTTGGGCCTGGAGGATTTCTGGACGCACCTCCACTGGACCGGGGATAAAGAGCCGGATGTGATCGTGTTCTGCCATAGCAGCGCAAACTCCTTGACCTAGCTACTCAACCTGTCATTTGTCTGTTATTTGTGCGAAAAAGCGCAATAGATATTGTATCATGCTGGGCTGGACGGGTCGTATGGTCGTTTTCACGAGATTTCCAGGTCATAGATCGCCCGACGGTCCCAGCCAGAGCGCTCCGCGACCAGCTTGGCGGCCTGGCTGCGCTTGACGCCTTCGGCCATCAAGGCTTCCAGGGCGGCGCGCACCTGGTCTTTCGTCCCAGGTCTCGCCCTGGCGCCCACTCTGGCCCTGGACCAAGAGCGTGATCTCGCCACGCGGCAGGTTTTCATCATAATGCGCGATGAGTTCCGTCAGGCTGCCGCGCTTGAACTCCTCATAGAGCTTGGTGAGTTCGCGCGCCACCACCGCAGAACGGTCCCCAGCACCTCACGCAGGGTATAGAGCGTTTCCAGCAGGCGGTGCGGGCTTTCGTAAAAGACAAGCGTAGGGCGCAGGTCTGCCACCCCCTGCAAAAGCGCCCGCAATGGCTCGGCTTTGCGCGGCGCAAACCCCAAAAAGAGGAAGGCATCCGTGGGCAAGCCCGAGGCCACCAACGCGGTGAGCAGGGCACTTGGCCCCGGCAAGGGCACCACCACCACCCCACGCCGAATCGCCTCCTGAATCAGTTCATAACCGGGGTCCGAGATGCCGGGCGTGCCCGCATCCGAGATCAGCGCCACATCGCCGTTTTCCAGTGCCTCGAAAATCCCTTCCAGGCGGGCCAGCTTGTTGTGTTCGTGATAGCTGATGAGCGGCGTTTTGATCTGGTAGTGATCCATCAGGCGGCGCGAGGTGCGCGTATCTTCCGCTGCGATGAGCTGCACTTCTTTCAGCAGCCGCAAGGCGCGCAGGGTGATGTCTTCCAGGTTACCGATGGGCGTGGGGATGAGGTAGAGCGTGGGCATCGTGCTTAATAATCTCGATTCTGGACGAACTCCACAAAGACCACGTTGCGGTCGCAACTGTCTTCTGTGTTCAGGAAGAGGTAATCAGAAACGGCTTCGCCCATCCGCCCCAGCAACCGGACCGCAAATTGCCCCCGGCGCGGCGCCGCACCCAGCCGAACCTCAAAGCCCGCCGGGCCAAATTGCAGCGCCTCGCCCACAAAGGCCACCGCCGAAACGCGATTTCCTGATACCTCAACTGCCAGGTTATCCAGGTTGACGTAGGGCTGGCCCAGCAGGCTGGTCACCGTCCCGGCTACGCTCAGCCAATCGCAGCCCTCGGTCCCCAGGTGGCGGCGGTATAGCGGTTCGCGCACCGCAAAGGGGAACTCCGAAACCAACAGGGGCGGGCTGGTGACCAGCGGCGGCGGGCGTTGGCGGTTCTGGCTGGCAAGGGCGGCGGCAGGGCGGCGAAGTCGCCGAGG
>JAAUUD010000028.1 GCA_012031655.1 Anaerolineae bacterium
TCCTGGACCGCCACATGATCGCCCCGGAGCGCTTTCGGCTGGCCTCCCGCGCCATGCTGGGCTTGATGATCGCCGGGGCTTTTACGGTGGTGGTTTTTCGCTTCTTGCAGCCGCACGCCTTCGAGGGGCCGACGGTGTTTGGCGTCATCCCCAACGATGGCTGGCTGGAGGACATCAGCGAGGCGCAACGGTTGGTGTCGGGCGCGGTGGATATCCCGCCTAATCATCAGTGGGCGGACCGCACGCCGTGGCTTTATCCCTGGCAGAACATGGTGCTCTGGGGGATGGGGCCAGCGCTGGGGCTGGCGGGCTGGGGGGCCGTTCTGTGGGCCTTGTGGATCATCGTGCGCGGGCGGCCCGGTTGGACACGATTGGCCTTGCTGGCGGCCTGGATTGCCGTTTACTTTGGCTGGTTGGGCGGCAACTGGGTGACCACCATGCGCTACTTCCTGCCAATTTATGCGCCGCTGGCTTTGCTGGCGGGCTGGATGCTGCTGGAGATCCCCCGGCGCTTGTGGCTGGCCCGGCAACAGCCCACGCTGCGGCGGGGGGCGCCGCGCTGGGTGCGGCAGGGGCTGCTAGCCGGATCGGTGGCGGCGGTGCTGCTGGTTTCGGGCTATACCGCCGCGTATGGCTATGGCATGACCTCCATCTATCGCAACGTCCTGACGCGCGTTGGGGTTTCGTTGTGGTTTCAGGAGAACGTGCCTGGCAACCTTGGCTTATGGATCGAAGAAGCGGAGGGCGGCTATAGCCTGCAAAACGTGGATACTGGCCTGGCGGCCATCCCGTTTTATGTGGTCTCTTTGCCAGAAGAGCAGCCCATTGTTCAGTCGCTGAGCATCCCGACAGATACGGTGGTGCAGAGCGTGGTGCTGCACCGCCTGGGCGATCCCCAGCGCGACCCTGACCCCGAACAGGTGGTGGTGCGGCTGGTCTTTAACAACGGCTTTGCGCGGGAGGTGATCGCGGAGGAGGTGCTCACTGCGGACCTGACAGAGGGCTTTAGCGATTTTGGCGGCGAGTATTCCATTCCCTTTAACCTGCCGAATGGTGACCCCTTGCTGTTGCGTGGCGCGCTGCCTGGGGTGGGCTTGCCCGCGCCCTACGAGGTAGAAATCGAGGTGCTCGATGGCCCGGTGACCTTGAGCCGGAACGTGAGCGACGCCATGCTGCCGATTTCCCTGCATCACATCAGCGTCTATCTGGAAGATACCACCACCCAGACCCAGACAATCCAGGGTTTTTCGCTGGATGATGGCATCAACAACACGCCGTACACCTACTTTTTGCCTGGCCAGCCTGCGCAGGTGGCCTTCCGTGCGCGAGCCAGCGGCACCATCCGGCAGATCGAGTTTCCGCACCTGGGTGACCCCTTTAGCGATGCAGACGAAGAAACCATGCGGGTGCAAATTCTGGGGCCGGAGGGGGCTTTGCAGCCGGGAGCGTTAGCGGCAATTTCGCGATGACGCAGGATGGCCAGCGGCGCCACGGCCCGAATGTGGTTTTGGTCCTGGACCAACCGCTGGAGGTGGTCGAAGGGGCAGATTACGTGGTCTCGCTGGTTGCGGACCAGCCGCTTACCTCATTGGGCACTGTGGTAGCAACTGAAGGGGACTGGGATGACCATTTGCCCTATAATGTGTGCCCGCTGCTGCCAGGAACGGAACTCAGCCGCGAGACGCCCTCCGGCTACACGGAGTATACCTGCATCGCGTTTTCGCCCTTCCCTGGCTACTACCACGGCATCAACCTCTACATCATCGCAGAGGATGACCCCCTTAAGCGCGATTTGCTGTTGCAAGGGCTGGACGAAGCCGACTACCTGACCATCTCCAGCAACCGCTTTTACGATGGTGTTACCCGCATTCCCGACCGCTGGCCGCTCACGGAAAGGTATTATGAGGCGCTATTTGGCGGTGAGTTGGGCTTCGAGTTGGCGCTGGAGTGGACTTCCTACCCACGTTTGGGGCCGCTGGAGTGGAAAAACCAGGTGTTGCCCACCGATGATCTGCCTGGCTGGTTGAACGAATTTGAGGTGGAAGAAGCCTTCACGGTCTATGACCATCCAGCGGTGTTTGTGTTTCGCAAAACGCCGGACTACGCCCCCAAAAAACACGCGACATCCTGCTGAGCGTGCCCTTGCGCCAGTTTACCGAGTCATTTGGGGGCTTCATCGCGGACCCACAACCGGTCAACCGCAACCTGATCACCGGCACAGATGCTTCTAAGGCGCCGACTGCGCTCATGATGGATGAAGCCACCGCAGCAGCCAATGCGCGCGGCACCTGGTCGGACCTATTCGACACCGGGAGTTTCATCAATCAGAATCATGTGGCCACCGTGGCGGTGTGGTGGCTGGCGATGGTGGGCATGGGGTGGCTCAGCTTTCCGCTGCTTTTTGCGCTCTTCCCTGCCTTGCCGGATCGTGGCTTTACCGTGGCCAAGTTGGTTGGGTGGCTGCTGGTGGCCTGGGCGGTCTGGGTGGGGGCTACGCTGCACCTGGGCACCTGGAGCCGCACGGGTATCGCGTTGTCGATTGCCCTGCTGGGGGTACTCAGCGGAACGCTGGGGATGCTCCAGCGCGGGGCGCTGAGGGCCTACCTGCGCGCGCACTGGCGCCGCCTGGCCGCCCTGGAAGGCATGACCTTGCTGTTGTTTTTGCTCTTCCTGGGGGTGCGGCTGGGCAACCCGGACCTGTGGCACAACAGCTTCGGTGGCGAGAAGCCGATGAACTTTGCCTACTTTAACGCGGTGCTGCGTAGCGAGGCTTTCCCACCGCTGGACCCCTGGTTTGCTGGGGGCTTCATCAACTACTACTACTGGGGCTATGTGCTGGCGGGCACGCCGGTTAAGTTGCTGGGGATTGTGCCCAGCCTGGCCTATAACCTGCTGATTCCGACGCTGTTTGCCTTCACTGCGATGGGCGCCTTTGCCGTTGCCTACAACCTGACGGCTGCCCAGGCCGCGCGTGACCTGCCGGCGGGCGATAACCTGCGCCGGGCGCCGGGCGCCAACCCCTGGGTGGCGGGCATCGCCGCGCTGATGATGGTGGCCGTGCTGGGTAACCTGGATACGGTGCGGGTTTTTACCTTTGCCGTGGCGGAACTGGGCGGCTGGGGCGGTCCAGGCAGCTATAACCTCGAAGCCGAGCGCCGTGAGCAGCTTCTGGCAGACTTCCGACAGGAGGAAGGGCGCGAACCCACCGCTGCCGAAGCGCAGCAGCTCACCACCCAGGCGGCGGAGATCCCGCTCTGGACGCAGTTCAGCCACACGGTTACCCAATGGAGCGACATGAGCGCGGGCTTTGGGCGTGGCTTTCGGCGTTTGCTGGATGGGGAAAGCCTGCAGATGCACACCCACCGCTGGTACTGGGCACCCACGCGCATTATTGGCGAGTTGCCCAACGGCCAGGGCTTCAACGCCATCAACGAAATGCCCTATTTCACCTTTCTGTACGGCGACCTGCACGCGCATATGATCGCCATGCCGCTGATGCTGCTGGTTATGCTGTGGCTGGTGGCGGAGGTGCTGGGCGCTGGACGAGGCCTGCGGACGGGGTTCACGGCGGGGTTGGCGCTCTTCCTGGGGGCGCTAACGGTGGGCTTGCTGCGCGCGACCAACTCCTGGGACTACCCGACCTATCTCATTCTGGGGGTGGTGGGCGTAACCTTTGTTGCCTGGGTGGGGCAAACGCGCCTGCCTGCCAGGCAGGCGCCGCCACCCCTGCTGGACCGTTTACGCCAATTTCTGGATGCGCGCCATGCCCTGCGCCTGTGGGTGTTGCTGTGGGCGGTGCCGGTGGGCCTGATGCTCTACATTGGTTTGTTCCTGGTGGAGCGCAACCAATACAACGCCAATCTACAAGCGGGCCGCATCCTCTTACAGTGCCAGAACCTGCCAGAAGACCTCCCTCGTTCGGATGTGCCGCCGCTGTGCGTCGATGCCCTGGAGCCGCACTTCAGCGCGCTCAGCGCGGCGGTCTGGGGGGTGGGTGCGCTGGGCGGGCTGGTCTTCCTGTACATGGCCGGGTTGGTCTTTTTGAGTGCGCGCTTTGACCAGGACGCCACCCTGAAGTGGGTCGTGCGGCTGGGGTTGTTCCTGGCGCTGGGCTTTCTGGCGACCCTGCCCTACACCGCATTTAACGTGGGCGAGGCGGGGCTGGTCCCGTGGGAAAAAGCCCGCACCCCCCTCTGGGCCTACCTGGATATTCATGGGCTGTTCCTGTTCATCCTGGGGAGCTTTTTGGTGTGGCAGAGTGTGCGCTATTTGCGCCACTTCCGCGTGGCGGAGTTGCGCGGGCTGAGCGTGCCCTTGTTGCTGGTGTTGTTTGGTGCGCCGCTGACCCTGCTGGCTGCGTTGCTGGTGGGCCTGACTGCTGTGCCGGTGATGCTCGTCACCCTGCCGATGATGGCCGGGGGGATGGCGCTCTTCCTGGTGCCGGGCACCAGCAACACCGAACGCCTGGTGTATCTCTTGATGGTGCTGGCGCTGGGCATCACCACGGGCGTCGAGTTGGTGGCGCTGGATGTGGACAATGGACGCCAGAACTCGGTGTTTAAGTTCTATTTGCAGGCGTGGTTGCTCTTTGGGGTGAGCAGCGGCGTGGCGCTGGCCTGGTTGTTGCAAAGCGTGCAGCGCTGGAATGTGGTCTGGTATGCCTTGTGGCAACTGCCGCTGGTTAGCCTGGTGACGGTGGCCTTTCTCTATCCCATCACGGCGACCCAGGCGCGCTGGCTGGATCGATTTGATGGCGCCGCGACGGGCCCCACCTTAGATGGCCTGGCCTACATGCAGCATGGTATCTATGGCATGAACGGCGTCTGGTTTAACTTCCGGGGAGATTACCAGCTCATCCGCTGGATGCAGGAGAACCTGCAGGGCACGCCAACCATCGTCGAGGCGCAGGCCGTTGAATATCAATGGGGCAGTCGCATCGCCAACAACACTGGGCTGCCAACCGTCATTGGCTGGCGCTTTCACCAGAGCCAGCAACGCAACGTGCTGAACCTGGGCAACCGCATCTGGAACCGGGTGAATAACGTGCAGGCTTTCTATACCCTGCCAGATATTGACGTGGCCTGGGACCTCATCCAATTCTATGGCATTGAATACATTGTGGTCGGCAACCTGGAGCGCATCCAATATGGGGATGTGCAGGAAAACCCGCTCACTGGGCAATTCCAAACGGGCCTGAGCGCGGGCCTGGCTAAGTTTGATCGGATGGCGCAACTGGGCTGGCTGGAGGTGGTCTACGAGCAACCCTCGTGCATTATCGGCGCGGCAATCCCCGTGGAAGAATGCCCGCCGGAGCGCCGGGTTCAGGATAAACTTTACCGGGTGGTCCCTGGCGCCACCTACGCAACCGACACGCAACAGGGTGGCGGCTAGCCCATACCTGGCAGAAAACACAGATGCAGTCTTCAGCGGAGCAAAGGCCATGTTCTTCTACATCGCGTTGGTATTGAGCGCGGGGATGCTGGTGCTGGGCGTACTCCACCTTTTTATGAAAGATGCGGCGATCCACTTTCAGGCAGCCATCCGGCGCCAGCCCATGCAGCGCGACCGGGAGTGGGACAGCATGACCAGCATGGGCGGGTTCTTTGCCGTGCTGGTGGGCGGGCTGGGCCTGTGGTGGGCCAGTGGCAACCTGTGAGCCTCCGCCAGATGGCGGATTTTGCTTGACAGACGCTTGAGTGCCCCCTAGGCTTAAGGCAGTGTTGGCACGCTAAAAACCACGCGTCCCACGCTTCTTGCTGGCCGAGTTAAGGGGTTGTTTGTGAACATTCGGATCTCCCAAAGCTAAGGACCCCCTCTGGGGATTGCCCCTGCGCGTTGGTTGATTCGTTTTGTGAACTTGGCCTGCTTGCCAACCCTGAACCATCACGCCGCTGGTGCGCATTCCTGGCGGCGTTTTTGATTCTGATCCCCGCGATCCATTGGCAAGCAGGCTACACCCCACAGAAAGGCCAGAACCCATGGTTTCGATGGTTGTTTCTAACCTCAGCAAGCACTTTCCTGCCGCCGATGCGCCGCTGTTCACCCACGTTTCCTTCACCATTAACGCGGGAGAGCGTATGGGCCTGATCGGGCCGAATGGCGCTGGAAAAACGACCCTGCTCAAGTGCATCTTGGGCGAAATCGCGCCGGATAGCGGCAGCGTGCGCCTGAGTCCGCCGACCTTGCGCATCGGCTACCTTGCGCAGGGGGTGGCCCCGGATGACGCCACGCCAATTCGCGAAGCACTGTGGCCGGGTGCCGCCGAACTGGACGCCGCCGAAGCCGAGGTCGAGCGGTGGGGAGCAGCGCTCTCGACGGCCACAGATGCCCAACTCGAGGCGCTTTTGCAACGCTATGGCGATGCCCTGGAACGCTATACGGCCCTCAGCGCCCAGCACGACCCCGCCCTGGCAGAAAAACTGCTGGCCGAACTTGAACTGGCGGGCGTGGACCCGTCTGCGCCCGTGGGGCTGCTTTCTGGGGGGCAAAAAACGCGCCTGGGGTTGGTTGCGCTTTTGCTGCGCGATCCGCAATTGCTCATCCTGGATGAACCGACCAACCACCTCGATGTGGCGGCACTGGATTGGCTGGCGGACTGGCTGGCGGGCTACCCTGGCGGTGTGCTGATTGTTTCGCATGACCGCAGTTTTCTGGATAACACCGTGCAGCGCATCGTGGCCCTGGACCCGCGCAGCCAGGCCGCGCGCGTTCTGGAGGGCAACTACAGCCACTACGCCGCCACGGTGCAATCGGAGTTAGATAAACAATGGGCGCAGTGGCGCGACCAGCAGGTGGAGATCGAACGCTTACAGCGCGATATGGAGCGCACCATGGCCAAGGCCATCCGGCGCGAGAACGCCACCAAAAACGACTTTCAACGAGGGCGTTCCAAAAAGGTTGCGGCGCTGGCCAAAGCCAAAGAAACGCGCCTGGATCGTTACCTGGCCGACGAAAGCCGCGTGGAGAAGCCTCAACCCACCTGGCAGCTCAAGCTGGACTTCCACACCCTGCCCAACACGGGCCGTGATGTGCTGACGCTGGACAACCTGGCGGTCGGTTATGACCCAGCCCAACCCCTGCTGCAAAACCTGAACCTGAGCTTGCGGGCGGGGGAGCGGGTGGTGCTGCTGGGGCCGAACGCCAGCGGCAAGAGCACCCTGCTCAAGACCATCCGGGGCGAGCTGCCGCCTCTGCGCGGTGCGGTGCGGCTGGGCGCGTCTATCCAGCCGGGCTATCTGGCGCAGGAGCAAGAGACGCTGCCCATGGGCAGCCATGCCCTGGCGCTTCTGCTGGCAGAAAAACCCATGCCGCACACCGAGGCGCGTAACTTTTTGCACTTCTTCTTGTTCGCCGGGGAGGAGGTCTTTCGCCCGGTTGTTCAACTGAGCTATGGCGAACGCGCCCGACTGATGTTGGCGTTGCTAGTGGCACGCGGGGCCAACCTGCTTTTGCTGGATGAGCCAATCAATCACCTGGATGTGGCCGCCCGCGAGCAGTTCGAGGTGGCGCTGAGCCGCTTTCCGGGGAGCGTGCTGGCGGTGGTGCACGATCGCTACTTTGTGGAGCGCTTTGCAACCTCCGTTTGGGCGGTGCAGGGGCGCCATATTGCCCTGCAAATTCGCCAGGCGGCCAGCCTGTAGCGGCCTGGCGGCGGATGTGGGCCTCAATGGCGTTCATTGGGGCCTTGCCCTGCCCTGAGGATGCGTTATGTCGGATGCATGTGCTAGAATAGCAGGCAGCGCAGACGCATGAGGAGAGGCCCCGATGAGCGGCTACAAGATTCTGATCATGGATGATGACGTAGATGCCCTGGAAGTCGTGGGCCAGGGCTTGCAAAAGGGCGGCTTCTCTGTGATTAAGGCGCAAAATGGCACCGAAGCGTTGCGCCTGATGTACCAGCATCGCCCAGATCTTTTGATTCTGGACATCAATTTGCCAGACCCCAACATGGATGGCATTGTGGTTTGCCAGCGGTGCGGGAAGTCAGCGATGTGCCCATCATCATGCTCACGGCTCAGTCCGACCCCGAAGACATCGTGAAGGGGCTGGAGGCTGGCGCAGATGACTACATCATCAAGCCCTTTAACCGTGATGTGCTGCTGGCACGGGTGCGGGCCAACCTGCGGCGGGCCAAAAGTGGGGCTGCCCAGCCCCGTAACACCCTGGTCTACAGCGATGGCTACCTGACCATCAACCTGGAAGAGCGACGGGTGCTGCGCGAGGGGCATCCGGTTAAGCTCTCGCCCACCGAGTTTAACCTGCTGGCCAAGCTGGTGCAGAGCGCGCCCCGCGTGGTGAGCTATCAAGACCTGCTCGAAAGCGTGTGGGGCCATGAATATCGGGATGATATTGATTACCTGCGTGTGTACATCTGGCACCTGCGCAAAAAGCTGGAGCGCGACTCTCGCACGCCGGAGTACTTGCAGAACGAATTGGGCGTGGGCTATCGCTTTGAAAACATGTTTGACTGGCAATCTGCTGGCTTCGTGGCACAATTGAAGCCAGTCTAAATTCTTGCGCAATTGTGGAGGCTATGCGGTGGCAAGCAAACAACCTGCTCATCCCCCTTTAGAAGATCAAGAACTGTTTATTGCGGCCATCGGTGGGGTTGGCCTGGCGTTGATCATTGGCGCGGCGGTGTTTTCCGGCTTTGGGACCGTGGAAGACACCTCGACCCTGACCGTTGCAGCCATTGTGGGCTTTGGCGCGCTGGTGCTGGCGGCGGTGCTGTGGTGGGGGGCCATGCGCCCCTGGGAATCTTTTGATGACCTCAAAACGCCGTACTACACCGGGCACGATCACCATCACGAGCACCCGCAACTGCATGTTGAGGATCACGCCCCCTGCCCAAGGCCACGGCCAGCCCGGTAGCAGAAATCACGGCGCCGGAGCTGTCACCCGTTGCAGCAGCAGCCCCAGCCCAGGCGGCAGTGGCGCCAGCTCAGCCGGCTGCCTTGGCCAAGCCAGACGACCTGCGGCTGATCGAAGGCGTAGGCCCCAAAACAGCCCAGGCCCTCCAGGCAGCGGGCATTAGCACCTTTAGCCAGATGGCCGCCCACACCGCCGAACAACTGGAAGCGCTGGTGCGGGACCAGGGTGTGCGGTTGGTTGCCTCTACGGAAACCTGGCCCCTGCAGGCACAGGTGGCGGCCAGCGGCGACCTGACCCTGCTCAGCCAGCTTCAGTCGCGCATCAGGGATGGCTACCTGTACGATCCGCTGCGCGAAGTTGAAGGGATTGGCGAGCGCATCGAGGCGGCCTTACATGCGGCGGGGATACGCACCTTTGGGGCCCTGGCAGCAGCCAACCCGGAGCAGCTCAGGGTGATTTTGGGCGAGGCCGAGATTGCGGCGGTCCCCAATAGCTGGCCGGAACAGGCGCGTCATATTGTGGAAAAAGACCTGGCGGGGTTGCGGTTGCTGCAAGCGCGCTTGCACGGCGGGCGTCACGTCTAGCAGGCAGTTCACGGATGGGCGCCCGGTGGGGTGTTGGTCCCCACTCGGCCCCATTTAGCGGAATAACTCGTTAATGGCTTCTAGCAGCATGCGCGGCAGGATGGGCTTGCGTAGCAAGCGATAGACGTTGAAGGGCGCCAGCATCACTTCAGAGACATCTGAGCTAGCCGTGGCAATGATGATGGGAACATCTTTGCCGTTGGGATTCTTGCGGATGAGCTCCAGCATTTCGATCCCTGAAATTTCGGGCAGCATCACGTCCAGCATGATCACATCCGGCAGGATTTGCTCTAACCACCGCAAGCCAGAGTGTGCATCCCCCCGCACGATGGTGTTATAGCCGTCGCGTTGCAGCGTTAAGCTATAAATCTCTTGCTGGCTTGGGTCGTCTTCGATGATCAGCACCGTTTTCTTGGTTTGCATGGCGATCCCGACTGTTTTATTTCTCTCGTCAGTATAGTGCATTTTATGCCTTTGTGCTGCCTACCAGGTACATCGGCTGGCTTCCTGCGCAAACTCCGCCACGCGCCAGCCCGCCGCATGAGCTTCCAGGCGGGTGATCGAGCAATTATGGATGGGGGTGGCCATGATAGCCGCCTGGTTGGCCGGGTCAAAGGCCAAGCCTGCTGAACGGATGACGCCCCCGTGCGTCATGATCAGGAGGTGCGCCCCGGGGTGCAGGGTGGCCAGGTCCCGGAGCGCCTCGACCACGCGCATTTGCAGGTCCTGAAAGCTTTCGCCATCGGGAAAGCGGCGCGCATCACGGTCGCTATCCTCCCATAACCGATGATTTTCGGGATCGAGTTCCAGAATTTCGGAATGGGTGAGGCCCTGCCAGTTGCCCACATCAATTTCGCGCAGGCGCCGGTCAAAGGCGATGGGCAGGTTCAGGAGCGCGTTGATCGTCTCGGCAGTTTGCCGGGTGCGGCGCAGGTCGCTGCTCACGATGCGCTGTAGGCCCGCCGCGCGCAGTGCCTCAGCGGTCTCTTGTGCTTGGGTCCAGCCCCGTTCAGAGAGCGGGGCGGGCGCCCAGCCCTGCCAGCGTCCATCAGCATTCCAGGTGGTTTCTCCATGGCGGACCAGGGTCAAGCGGGTGAGCATAGGGGCCTCCGGCCTACATAAAGCAAATCCCCTCTGTTTTTAGCTGATTCTGGCCCCGCTGAAAAGGGAAAAATGGCCCCGCTGGGGGGCCATCAGAAAATCAACCGCGTGATTAGCTGATCCAGTAGCGCCACTGCTCTGGCAGGGGCTTTTCCAGCGCCTTCAGGTAGACGCTCACTTTGGCAAAGAAGATCAGCAGCGCCTCGCGGTAGACCATATACTGGAATTCTACTGGGAGTTGGAGGCTGCCCCGGTCTACGATCTTGACCAGGTCGGCGTCGCTCAGGCCGTTGAGCGCCTCCAGCATGGCTTTTTCCAGTTGCGCGAACCAGGTGCGCAGGGCGGTGATGCTGGTTTCCACAGAGGCATCTGGCGTGCGATAGCTATAGTCCATGTGCAGGCTCGTGAGCGACTCGGCGTACATGTGCTCGATTTCCCCCATCTCGCGGCACAGGCGCCCAGCGTGGGGTTGTGGCCCGGCAGTTGGTAGGCCAGGTCGGCGTCGGTGAGCAGGTCTAGCAATTGATGGCGCAAAGCCAGGGTTTGGTTCAGGATGTCGGCTTGCATTTGCATCAGGCGATTCATGTTTAGGGTCTCCTTAGTTGGACGGATCCGAGCTTGCTTGATTTGCGGCGGCGGTTGTGCCGCTTACTTTCTATCCTAGACCCCATTCCTGACATCCTCTGTCAGGATTTTTGCGCTATACTACGCATATTGATGAAATTCGCAGGAGGACACGGTGCGGGCGGATCGCTTGCTGGGCATGTTGTTGATTTTGGGGGCACGCGAACGGACCACCGCGCGCGAATTGGCGGCGGAGTTGGCTGTCTCCGAGCGGACCGTTTATCGTGATGTCGAGGCGCTGAGCCTGGCCGGGGTGCCGGTCTATTGCCAGACCGGGCCGGGCGGCGGCATTTTTCTGGATGAGGGCTATCGGGTGCCGCTCAACTGGTTTTCCTCCGCCGAGGTGCAGGCGATTGCCCTGGCCCGTGGCGGCGCCCCACTGGGGGAACTGGGCCTGGCCCGTGCCGCAGAGGGCTTACTCTTTAAACTGTTGGCGGTTCTGCCCCAACAGCAGCAAGAGCGCGTGCGCCAGGCGCAACAACGCTTTCATGTGGACCCGCGCAATTGGTTCCAGCCCCCGGAAAGTACGCCCTATTGGGCGGTATTGCAGCAAGCCGTCTGGGAAGATCGCTGTGTGCGGCTGTGTTATCAGCCAGTCGTGGGCGAACATCACTTAACCGAGGTTGAGGCGTATGGGTTGGTGGCCAAGGCCAACATCTGGTATCTGGTGGGGCGCAAACCTGGCCGCGATTGGCGCAGCTATCGGTTAGGGCGGGTAGCTGGAGCTGAGATTGTGGGTGGCCCCTTCGTGCGCGAGCCGGGCTTTGACCTGGCCACCTATTGGCAAGCCAGCATCCGCGCCTTCGAAGCCGAATCGCTGGTGCTCAATCCGCCCTATGACGTACGCTTACAGGTGCACCAACAAGCCTTCTGGTTCTTCCCTGGGTACATGGAGGGGCTATATCGCACCCTTAGCGAGCCAGATGCAGCAGGCTGGCGCGAGTTGGAGGTGCGCTTTCAATCGCTGGAGCATGCGCGGACCCAGGTGCTGGGCCTGGGGACGCAGGTGCGCGTGCTGGAACCCCTGGAACTGCATACTGCCATTCTGGAACATGCCCGCGCGGTATTGCACCAGGCCGAAGCCGAGGCGGTGGCGCATGGATGACCGACGCCTGAGCAAAACGCTGGCCCATGCGCTACGCCATGCGCCCTGGCTCTACGAACTAGAACTGGATGCGGACGGTTGGGCCGACCTGGAGATGCTTTTGCAGGCCCTGCGCGAAGCGAAAACCGCTTTTCGGCACGTCTCCCGCGCAGATATTGAGCGGGTGCTCGCCAACGCTGATAAGCCGCGCTACGTGCTGGAGGGCGACCGCATCCGCGCCTTGTATGGCCATTCCCTGCCCGGCAAGGTCACGCATACCCCGGCAGAACCTCCCGCAGTGCTCTATCATGGCACGGTGCGGGAGGCGCTGTCGGAGATTAGAGCCAAGGGGTTGCTGCCGATGTCGCGTCAGTTTGTGCACCTCTCCGCCGAAGGTGCCCTGGCGCAGCAGGTGGCCCAGCGCAAGGGCGATGCAGTGGTGATCCTGACGGTCAAGGCCGCAGACGCATACGCGGCAGGGGTGGTCTTCTATCCGGGTAATGCCCTGGTTTGGCTGGCGGATGCGGTGCCGCCTGGGTTTTTGGTGTTCCCCGCAGCGGACTAGCCGCTGCAATTCGGCAGCGCTTCGACGCGCTCTGCGCGGATGGCTTCCAGCAATTGCTCGCCTGGGTCCACCACCAACTGAGCCGGGATGATGTTCAGCGGGTAGCTGAAGTCTTGTTGGATGGTTGCTCCATTGGAAAGCCAATCTAAGGGCATGGGAAGCGCTTGAGTGCGGCCTGTCGCATCAGAAAACTGGAGCGGCAGCGTTGCCGTGTAGCGCTGGTTGGGGTTGTCGCTGCACAGGCGGAGCGCCACCCCGCCGGGTTCGGGTTGCCAGTAGAGGGTCGCGCGCGGTAGGCCGGGTTGCTCCAGCCATTGTGCGCGGAAGGAGGTCAGGTCGCGCCCGCTGTGCCGTTCCATAAATTGGAAGAAGGCCAGGGTCGTCACGGTATCGTCGCTGAAGGCCGCTATGTAGGCGCGCAGGGCTTCAAAAAAGGCCAGGTCGTCTAATTCTACGCGGAGCATGTGCAGCACCCAGGCGCCTTTATCATAGCTTTCCAGAGAAAACATCTCATGTGGCAGTGGATAGGCCAGGGGAGTAGCGCGGGAGGAGCGGCGCAGGTTGGCCTCCCACCCGGCCCGGATTTGCTGGGGGGAGTGGCCGCCCAGGGTTGGGAAGGCTTCGTTGGCCAGCATTTCAGCATAGCTGGCAAAGCCTTCGTTGAGCCAGATATCCTGCCAGGCACCCAGGCGGATGGCGTTCCCCTGCCATTGGTGGGCCAGCTCGTGCACGATGAGGCGCCATTGCAGGCCTTCAGGCAAGCGTGTGAAGTCGAGCGGCATCACGGTCAGGGTTGTGTTTCGAGCGCGCCGCCACGCAGGGGCGTGATGGCGTGGCCATAGAACTCAAAGGGATAGGGGCCAAAGACCTCGCCCAGGGCTTCTAGCGCTTCGTCGGTTGTGCTGAAGGCTGCCGCAACCGCGTCTGGGCTGTCGCCTATGGGTGCATAATGGCGCAGTGGCACGCCCTCCTGCACGGTTTCGAGCACCTGATAATCTGCAATGGCGACTGTGGCCAGGTAGCTGGCCATTGGATCGGTCATGGCATAGCGAAAGGTGCGTGTGCCGTCATCATTTTCAGTAACTGGACCCGGGGTGCCATTGGCGATGGCTTCCAGCGGTTGCGCCACGGTGATCACAAAGTCATACGTAGCGGCATCCAGCGGATGATCATTGGACGGAAACCAGCTGCGCGCGGCATCTGGTTGGGCGGCAAAGGCCAGGGCAGGCGGGCGCTGGCTGCTCAGCAAGCCGATGCCGCCAATAAAGGGCGCATAGGGCGATTGAAGGGGGCGCAGAGAGCCGCCATAGTCCACTTCCACGGCGAACTCGGTCCCGAAGTTGAGCGGAAAGGGCAGCGGCAAAAAGAGCTTGCGGTCGCGCTGCTCAAATTCGACTGGCGCTCCCTGGACGCGGACTGCTTCAACCGTCAGGCCGACCAGGTCCAGGCTAAAGGCGGCCAGGTTTTCGGCCTGGGTGCGCACGGTCAGGCGAGCGATCCCGGCGAGTTGCGGCGGGGTATCCAGAGTAAAGCGCAAATCCAGGGTATAGTGCAGCACATCCAGGCCGCCGTTGCCCAGTTCTGGCGTATAGGGGTCGCCCAGGCTGGCGCGCCAATCACCGCTTCGGGTGCCAGGCTGCGCGCAAGCACTGCCGCCAGTGGTGCGGACTGAATCTGTTGATTGGCCACCCGTAGCGCATCCAGCCAGCGCGCAGCAGGGGCGAAGTAGGTCTGCTCGGTATCGCTGCCCATGACCACCCCCACCAGTGTTCCTGCGTCGCTCAGCACCGGGGTTCCGGCAGGGTGCCGGGTGCCGTTGTGGGCCACCGCCTGGACGGTCACGCGCTGGTAGGGTTGCAGATAGCCTGTTGCAGGCAGGGCTTGCAGCGTGTGTGGATGGATGTTCAGCAGGCGATCATCGCTCAGGCGCAAGGTTTCTGCCCCAATGCGGAGTGTAGCACCCGGCACCAGCGGCAAACCATCCAGGCGCAGCGTGGGTTCCTGAGCGCTGGAGTGCAGCAGAGCAATCCCCAGGCTACGGTCCGCAAAAATCAGGTTCTCATGGGCAGGAAAGAGCAGCTGGCAACCTTCGGCGCTGGCCTCGGCGCTAAGTTGCGCTGCGGCCTCACCTGCACACACGAACTGCACAAACGCCGCCTCGCCACGGTCTGAAACGCCATCGGCGTCGTAGTGCCAGAGCTGGGCCCAGAGTGGCACCTGGCCGTCTTCCCCGAGAATGGCGCTTTCCGCCGTGAGCGGTGTCAGAGCAGTCAGGAAAAGCCCATGGCCCAGTGGTGCACCAGGTTGTGGGGGCGTTGTGGCGTTGATGGCGGGGGAAGCAGGGAGCCAGACGAGGGTAGCACACAAACAAAACAGAATAAAGGGCTTCAAGGCGCGCAACTTTCTTGTCATTGGGGAGTATTATAGAGTATAGCGAAAATCCCCAATGAGCAGGAAGGAATGCATGGATGGCACTACATCGCGGTAATCAGAACTGGCAGCAGGTGGGGCAAAACACCTTCCCATCGGTGGACACCGCCCGCGCCATCATGACGCAAGTTTACCTGTTGATGATGATGGGCCTGGCGACTACAGCGGGCGCGGCTTTCATCCTCATCGAAACCGGGTTTATTGAGACCGTAAGCCCGCTGGTGGTGCTGGGCGCTTTTCTGGTGGAGCTGGGTCTGGTCTTCTGGCTGAGCCTCCGCGTCTTCAAGATGAACCCCACGCAGGCGGTTGTGCTGTTCTTTGCCTATTCGGCGCTGAACGGCATCACTTTTGCCTTGCTCTTTCTGGCCTACACTGCTGGCTCTATTGTGACCGCCTTCGTGAGCGCTTCGGCCCTGTTTGCGGCCATGTCCATCGTCGGGGCGACCACCAAAATGGACCTCACGCGCTTTCGGACCTTCTTTTTGATGGGCCTGATTGGCTTGCTCATCGCCATTGTGGTGAACATCTTCCTGGCCAGCAGCGCCCTGGAACTGGTGATCAGCGTCTTTGGCGTGTTGCTGTTCACCGGGTTGACCGCCTACGATACGCAACGCATCGGGCGCATGGCGCAGGAGGTGTCTATGGGCGGCAGTGGGACCCGCGCCATGGCCACCCGCGTCAGCGTGATTGGCGCGTTGATCCTCTACCTGGACTTTGTGAACCTGTTCATCTTCATGTTGCGGCTGGTGGGCGACCGCCGCTAAACCAGACCGGGCAGGCCGCAGCCTGCCCAGCTCCCTTCACTGTGCAGTATAATCAGGGCAACCGGGCCGGTGCGGGGTGATGTTGTCCGCTGCCAGGGGGCTTGGTCATCTATTCAGGCTGAATATTCGAGGATAACTTGATGAGTGACGTGCCGATTGTGGAGTTGGGATTCAAGGCAAAAGCTTTGATCGAGCGCGACAACAAGGTAGTTTCCCCCTCCTATACCCGGGATTACCCTTTTGTGATGGCTCAGGGACGCGGCTCTGAAGTGTGGGATGTGGATGGGCACCGCTATATTGATTTTTCGAGCGGGATCGCTGTGAATGCCAGCGGGCATTGCCACCCGGAGGTGGTGCAGGCCATCAAAGACCAGGCAGATAAGTTCATCCACATGGCCGGTACGGATTTTTACTACGAGGTGCAGATCAACCTGGCCGAAAAGCTGGAGGAGATTGCCCCTTTTGAGGAGCAAGCGCGCGTCTTTTTTTGCAATAGCGGCGCGGAGGCTATCGAAGCGGCGGTGAAGCTGGCGCGCATTGCCACCGGGCGTAGCCAGTTTATTGGCTTCCTGAAGGGCTTTCATGGGCGGACGTTGGGCGCCCTGAGCTTTACCAGCAGCAAATCTGTGCAGCGCCAGGGCTACTTCCCCACCATGCCGGGTGTGCTGCATGTGCCCTATCCGGATCCCTTTCGCCCGCAGTTGAATATGGATGGCTTTGCGGACTATGGCGAGCGGGTGGTGGATTACATTGAGGACATGGTGTTTAAGAGCCTGGTTCACCCGAGCGAAATTGCGGGTATTCTGGTAGAACCCATCCAGGGCGAGGGGGGCTACATCGTGCCCACGGCGGGGTTCTTCCCGGCGTTGCGGCGCCTCTGCGACCAGCACGGCATCCTGCTTATTGTGGATGAGGTGCAGAGCGGCATGGGCCGCACCGGGCACTGGTGGGCGATCCAGAATTTTGGCGTGGAGCCGGACATTGTGTGCAGCGCCAAGGGGATTGCCAGCGGAATGCCGCTGGGGGCAATTCTGGCGCGTGATTCCATCATGCGCGGCTGGAAGCCGGGGTCGCACGGCAACACCTTCGGCGGCAATCCCATCTCTTGTGCGGCTGCGCTGGCGACCCTGCGCTTGCTGGGCGAGGGCGGCCTGATGCAAAATGCTCGTGAAATGGGCCAGTACATCATGGATGCATTGGAAGAAATGCAACCACGCCACCCCAGCCTGGCCCAGGTCCGTGGTATGGGCTTGATGGTGGGTTTTGAACTGACCCAGGGGGTGAGAAGGGCCACGCCTACGCCCCCGCAGTGCGCGACCACTTTTTGCACGATGCGTTTGACCGGGGCTTGATCATCCTGGGCTGTGGAACCAGTGCGGTGCGGGTGATCCCGGCCCTGAACATTGAAAAACCGCTGGTGGACGAAGCCCTGCACATCATGGATGCAGCGCTCACGGCGGCAGAACGTGCCTCGGGAATGCTCTAGGGCCAAGGCGCGATGAAGGGCGGTGCAGGGCGTTTGGGTGGGGCACGGCCAGACCGCTTTTCGGGCGGGGAGTCGTGCTCGCATCTACCCAGAGTTTAAGTATACTTAGGGGGTACCTGACTGCAAAACCGGATCAAAGGACGGCGCAATGGATGAGCTGCAAGCCCTGCAAGCCCGCACTACGGAACTTGAAGCCGAGTTAGCGGCGCTGCATGCCTCGCTGGATGCTCACCTGCAACTGACCCAGCTTTTGCGCCAGTTTGACCGGCAAATCACCAGCGCGGAAAGCCTGTCCAGCATCCTGGGCAACGCGCTGAGCTGGCTGGGGGCAGAAACCGGTGCCACCAGTCAGTTGGTGGCCCAGTGGGTGCCAGACCGCCAGCTTTTTGAAGTGATGGCCAGCTTTGGGCGCCCCCTGGGCCTGTCTTTTCAGGTAGAAGATGTCTTCTCGGTGCCGGAGAAACTGCGCCCCCACCCGGAACTGGTGCTGCACGAATCCATTGTGCGGCTGGATGGGGGGACTTTGCTGAGCGCCGAATTGCGGCGCTCGGATGGCAGCCTGTTGGGGTTGCTGCTGTTGCAGCGGGATGCCGATGATGCCGCATTTGTGGATGAAGAAATGCGCTTTATCAAGGATTGTGCCGAGCGCCTGGCATTTTCCATGCACCATGCCATGCTCTATAACCGGGTGGAGGCACTCAACCGCTATCGGGCCCAGCTTTTTCGGATGCTCTCGCACGATTTGCGCCAACCGTTAACCGTGCTGATGGGGTATATTCCGTTGTTGCGCCTGGCCCATCAACACGGCAACCTGACCGCAGCGCAGGAATACATGGGCCATATGGATAAAAGCGCCAAGGACCTCTCCACGCTGCTGGAAGAAGTTTTGCTGAAGGAACAGGTTGAAAACCCGACGCGTGAGGATTGGGTCGAGGTGGGCCTGCGCCCTTTGGTGGATGAAGCGCTGGACAAACACCAGGCCATGGCTAATCTCAAGCAGCACCGCCTGGAACTGGCCTTGACTGACCAGCCGTCCCTGGTGCGGGGTGTTTCTTTGCAATTGCGCGAAGCCGCCGCTAACCTCATCAGCAATGGGATCAAATACACGCCGGAAGGCGGCCACGTGCGCGTTTCGCTCTGGGTGGAGGATGGCCGCGTGTACTTTCAGGTTGATGACAATGGCTATGGCATCTCCAAAGAGCGGCAGGCGCGCCTGTTCGAGAGCTTCTACCGCGCTCAGGAACCAGGCACCGAAAACATCAAGGGCACGGGCCTGGGGCTGAGCCTAGTCAAGGGCATTGTGGAGAACCACGATGGCGAAGTGTTCTTTCAGAGCGAGCCTGGTCAAGGCAGTAGCTTTGGTTTCTGGCTGCCCATCATCAAATGAGGTGCTGGGGAACGCGCGGGTTCCTGGCCTAACCTTGAAAATCTGTTGGCTCTCTATTACCATCGAGGCAGAGTAACCCATGACTGAGAGAGTTTGACCGCGATGGTGCCTTCCCCCCTCAAGCCTATTCAAGTTGGTTCGGTGCAGGTTGTGGTGCCAATCACACTGGCGCCTATGTCCAATGTAACCACCCATGCTTACCGCATGATCTGCAAAACGCTGGGCGGGGTGGGCCTGGTCTGCACCGAACTGCTGAGCAGCAAGGCCATTCAATATCGCAACGAAAAGACCTTCAAAATGTTCGATTGGCACCCGGCAGAAAGCCCGGCAGCAGTGCAGCTTTTCGGCAGCAACCCACGGCGATGGCCGAAGCAGCGCGCGTGGTAGAGGGCCTCGGTGCCGATATTGTGGACATTAACATGGGGTGCTGGGTGCCCAAAGTGGCTGGTAAAGGCGCTGGGGCTGCCCTGCTGAAAGATGTTTGCACCGCGACCGCCGTGGTGGAGGCTGTGGTGCGGGCCGTGCATATCCCGGTGACGGTCAAGATTCGGGTGGGCTTCACGCGGGCTAACCTGACGGGCGTCCCCTTTGCGCGGGCTGCCGAAAGCGCCGGGGTGAGCCTCATCGCGGTCCATGGCCGCACTGCCGACCAGGGCTTCACGGGCCAGGCCGATTGGGACACCATCCGCGCCGTGAAGGAAGCAGTCCGCATTCCGGTGCTGGGCAACGGCGACATCAACACCCCGGAAGATGCCGCGCGGATGCTGGCGCAGACCGGGGTAGATGGCGTGATGATTGGGCGCGCTGCGATGGGCAACCCCTGGATATTTAAGCAGATTCAGCATTATCTGGAAAGCGGCACTCACCTGCCCCCGCCCAGCTACGCAGAACGGCTCCGCATGGCGCAGCGCCACGCCCACCTGGCCGTAGAAAGCTCTGCCTTCACTGAAGCGCAGGTTTGCCTGCGCCTGCGGAGCCAGTTGCAGCCCTATCTGGCAGGCGTCCCGGGGCGCAAACGCGCCTTTGACCGCCTGAAAAGCGTGCACAGCCTGCAAGAAATCGATGCGCTCTTTGAGGAAATGCTGGCCTGGCTGGCGCGCAAGCAAGCGGGTCAGGCAGCCTAGCCAGGGCAAGGGGAGGAAATCAGGGAATGCCAGATGAAACCACTCTGCGTCGTAAGTGGACTTTCCGCATGGCTGGCAAGCCTGTCGTTTTCGTGAAAGGTCCGCAGGAAAAGCCAGAGCACGTCTACCTGAAAGCCTTTTTGCTGGGGCTTTACCTGCCGCAATATCCCGGGTTGCGCGTGGAAGTGAAGATTGCTGACCGCTATAAGCCGGACCTGGTGGCGGTGGACGAGGACAAACGCCCGCTGTTCTGGGCGGAGGCGGGCCAGGTGGGCGCAGAAAAGCTCCGTAAGCTGGTCAAGCGCTACCCCAAAAATTTCCAGATATGCGGGGCAGCTCTCAGCGTGGCGCTGTCTGAGCAAGG
>JAAUUD010000403.1 GCA_012031655.1 Anaerolineae bacterium
GGCGTGGCGGATGCCGCGCCGCCCACCACAAAATTGGGTTTTATTTAATCCACGATCCTTAGGGGTCAGGAGAGGGGAGTCAGGAGTCAGGAGTCAGGAGATTATCCTAACAGCAATGAGGGGGCAGCTTTGCCGCCCCCAGATGATGGTGAAATAGTTTATTGTTAAGAGTCTTAAATCGTTAGACCTTGCATTCGTCTTTCATCAAGGTAACTCTGTCTGGACTGATGGTTGCTGGGTTCGGACGATCCACCAGGTAAACACGCCGCCTGCGATCGCTACCAATCCCAGTCCCAGGAATACGATTTGTAATCCCAAGTAGGTTTCGGCAACCCCTGCCAATGCCAGGGGCAAACTCAGGGCAATATTAATGGCATTATTTTGCAAGCCAAAGACTTTGCCGCGCATTTCTTCCGGCGTTTGTTCTTGGATTGTTGTTTGCATGGGAATTCCCACCATTGCGGCAAATCCGCCCAGGAACAATAACACGAACAGAGAGGGCATCAGTTGAGTCGTTACAAAGGAAAGTAGGGTGAGGGAGGCAGCAATGCCAATCGAACCGTAGAGGCTAAGCTGATTGCGGGAAAACTTCTGACCTCCGTGTCCAATGATCACCGCTCCGATCGCCATACCCACGCCACCCGCCGCCAGCACCGAGGGCAAACGCGCGGCAAATTCATTTTCGCCAAAAACCCGATACGCCGTGCTTTGCAGCCAATAGGTGAGAGGCGGTTTATCGAAACGATACTCATTGTTGAAATAGGGCACCACGTAATCTCCGCGCTCGACCTCCAGGTCCACCGCCCGCAGGGCCTCGACCCCGCCCTCGCGCGGGCCATAGTGCTTGCTGACGCCGCGTACGGAGATCATCGCCGGAACGTGCCATCGCGCGGCGCGCGGTCCGGCGTCCGGCATCAAGCTCATCGCGGTCGATTACCTGGGGCTGGGGCCGACCATGCTGGAAATGGATCTACCACCTGAGCAACGTGCGCGAGGGCATCCTGGGCGCCACCGAACCCCTGGTGATGAAAGCCCAGACCGCACGCGAGAACACCACCCTGCCCAGCGTGATTGATGTGTGGCCCGGCGCTGACTTTCAGGAGCGCGAAGCCTGGGACCTGTTCGGCATCTACTTTAGCGGCCACCCGAACATGAAGCGCATCCTGATGTGGGAAGGCTTTGAAGGCCACCCCATGCGCAAAGACTGGAAAGAAGCCTACTACGAAGAAGAACACAAGCCGTTTGCCTCTCGCTGGCCGGGCGGGCACGTCTCCCGCGCCGAAGAACACAACCCCTTTGGCCGCAACGTGCGCTATCCAGAGGACTTCCGGTTGGAAGGCTACAAGGACATGTCCGAAACCAGCAACTACGCCGGGCTGGGCCTGGGCGTGGAGGTCGAAGGCAACACCGGCCTCCAGACGGAAAAGCTGGTGGTGAACATGGGGCCGCACCACCCCAGCACGCATGGCGTGTTCCGCATGGTGGTCCAGGTGGATGGCGAGACAGTCGAAGCGCTGGAACCGGTGATGGGCTACCTGCACCGCAACCACGAGCAAATCGGCGAACGCAACGCCTGGATCATGAACATGCCCTACACCGACCGCCTGGACTATATCTCCAGCATGTCCAACAACCTGGGCTATGCGCTGGCGGTGGAAGAACTGATGCGCAAGGGCCAGATGAAGGGCTGGGCCGAACCCAGCCGCCGCGCCGAGCTCATCCGCATGTTGATGGTGGAGCTGACGCGCATCGTCAACCATTCCTGGGCGACGGGCTTTTTCCTCAATGACCTGGGCGCCTTCCAGACGCCTATGCTCTATCTGGTCAAAGAGCGCGAGTTGATCCTGGACTTCTTTGAGGCCACCGCAGGCAGCCGCCTGATGTGCAATTACATGCGCTTTGGCGGCGTGTTTAAGGACATCCCAGACCGCATGATTGCCCCGGCGGTCAAGGTTGGGGACCGCTGGCGCGATACCGATACCTGGGAATTTCTGGAGGAGATGATCTTCGAGCGCCTGCCACGCCAGGTTGATACAATGTACGAATTCCTGGTCCGCAACGAAATCCTGCTTTCCCGCACCCAGGGCGTGGGCATCCTGCCGCCGGAGATGGCGATTGCCTACAGCACTGCCGGGCCGGTGCTGCGTGCCAGTGGCGTGCCCTATGACCTGCGAAAGGCTGCGCCGTATAGCCTCTACCACGAGTTTGATTGGGATGTGGCGGTGCGCTACAACGGCGACACCTACGACCGCATGATGGTACGCTTTGATGAAATCTACCAGAGCCTGCGCCTGTTGCAGCAAATTTACCCGGCGCTCAAAGAGACCAACGGCCTGGGCATGAGCGTGCAGGGCCAGGAAGCCTATAGCCTGCGCATTCCGCAGGGCGAGTCCTATGGCCGGGTGGAAAACCCCAAGGGCGAGCTGGGCTTCTATTGTGTGGCACGCGGCGGCAAAGAGTTCGACCAGAACCCCTGGCGCTACCATGTCCGATCGCCAAGTTTCATCAACCTGACGGCCCTGGGTGAGATGTGCAAGGGCCATAAGGTGGCGGATATTGTGGTAATCCTGGGCAGTATTGACATTGTGTTGGGCGAAGTGGATCGGTAGCGAGGAACAACCATGTACGGAACAGGACTCTTCAAAGGCCTCCAGGTCACGCTGCAACACTTTGTAGACACCTGGCTTTCGGACCTCAAATGGCTGGGTAACCGGTATAGCACCCGGACCTTTGCCTTACGCCAGGGCACCGAAACACGCGGCGCCTTCACGGTTGAATACCCGGATGAAAAGCTGGCCACGCCAGAGCGTTTTCGCTTTGTGCCTTTCCTGGTGGTCAACAACTACGACGACCCCTACGCGCCAGGCGATGATTGGTGCACCTCCTGCGGGATTTGCGCCAAGGTCTGCCCGCCGCAGTGCATCTGGATCGTGCGCGGCACGGACCCGGTCACCGGTCGCCCCAAGCCGCAGCCAGAAGCCTTCTACATTGACATCGACATCTGCATGAACTGCGGCTATTGCGCCGAGTATTGCCCTTTCGATGCCATCAAGATGGACCACGACTACGAGCTAGCCTCCTACGACCGCACCACGGCGCACATTCACGACAAAAAGCAACTTTCCAAGGAATTCCGCTACTGGCAGACTATCGCGCCAACCGCGTCTGGGAAGAAGCCCAGGCCCGTGGCCACTGGGAGCACAAGGACGTTGAAAAACTGGCCAAGAAGGCCGGGGTCACGCTGCCAGAGCCCACCGAAGCCAACATCGAACGCGCAACAACCGTGCTGCCCGAAGACCAGCAGAAAGCCCCGGCAGCCGCAGCGCCGGTGGCGGCGAGGTCTGCCCCAGTGGCAGCGGCTCCCGCAGTCGATGCCGAAATCCTGAGCCTGAAGGAGCTGGAAGAAAAGTCGAAGCGCAAGGAAGTCAAACTGACTGGCGATGATCGCAAGGCGATTGCGCAGGCCAAAGCTACGGTCAAAGAGCTGGGCCTGGATTGGGAAGCGCTGGACGCTGCCGCCCTGAGCAACGCCGCCCCCGTCGGGGCGACCTCGCCCGTCGCTAGCGCGCCGACCTCGCCGCCCATACACGGACGCGGCTGTCCGTCCATGATGATGTACGACTCGGGATCGCTGCCGTCGTAGGTGAGCGCGCACTTCGGCGAGAAGGCGGA
>JAAUUD010000404.1 GCA_012031655.1 Anaerolineae bacterium
CAGTGATGTACGGCGGCGTTAAGCTGACCTTGCCTTTCCTGGCGGTGTTCCTGGGGCTAACGCTCTATACAGCGGCGTTCATCGCCGATATTGTGCGCGCGGGCATTCAATCGGTGCCCTATGGCCAGATCGAAGCGTCACGCTCGCTGGGGTTGCGCGGCTCGCAGGTGGTGAGCATGATCGTGCTGCCCCAGGCGCTCCGGCTGATTGTGCCGCCGCTGGGCAATCAATGGGTGAACCTGGGCAAAAACTCCAGCCTGGGTTTTGCGGTGGGTTTTGCGGAGGTCTACACCACCACCCAGCTCGCCAATAACGAAAGCGACCAGGCGGTGCCCTTCTTTGCCAGCATGATGATCATCTATCTCTCGCTGAGCTTGTTCCTTTCGCTGATTGCCAATACGATCAATAGCTTCACCAAGGTGAGGACGCGCTGATGGCTGCTTTACACTATGTGGGACCTGCCACACCACCACCCAGCCGCCGCCCCCCCACCCGGCAGGATGGGCTGCTGGCCTGGATGCGTAAAAATCTTTTCGGGAGCGTCGTGGATAGCGTCAGCACGGTGATCACGGCGCTGATCTTTGGGCTGCTGCTCTACGAGTTTCTGTATTGGGCCATGATCGAGGCACAGTGGGAACTGGTTTTCCTCAACCTGCGTAATCTGGGGGTGGGGCAGAACTTCCCGCTCTCGGAAGTGTGGCGTATTGAGCTTACCTCGCATATTGTGATGGGCCTGTTCCTGCTCTCGATTGGCTTCTGGGGAAGCCTGCGGCGGAGCGTGTTCATTGGGCTGGGCATCATCGCAGCCGCGATGGTCGTAATCCCGACGTTGGGCCAGCTGGTGCCAGAACCCCCCATTCACTACTACGTGGACGCGCAATATCCCATTCGGCAGGTGAATTTTGTGGCGGAGGAAGGCACTGAAATCACCTTTGAGCTTGACCCGCTCACCTCGCCCAGCGATTTTGGCTCTGAGAACCTGCAAGGCTACATCGCTAACGATAACCAGTTGCCGAACACCTCCTGGGACCGCTTTAACGAGGTCACTCGTGATGTCCGCCGCGAGGTGATCGACCCCGCGCAATATGCGCTGAGCCTGGCGGTGCAGGTCTGGGACGCCCAGGGCGAGGTCATCGCTCAGTCGCCCTTCACCGAGGGCACCACAGACACGCTCGCCTGGGACTGGAGCACGCCCGAAGCGGGCTGGTATACCTTTACGATGGTGCTGGAAGACGAAGCCAACGTACCTGGCTCGGTGTTCGTGCGTGTGCAGGACCTGGAAGTGTTCTACAGCACCCCGCCAGAAACCGCCGAGCGCATTGAGCGCTATGGCCCGGAGCCAGCACTCAATTGCCCAGCCTGCAACACCAGCACCAACCGCACCGACCTGCGCTACGTGGGCGAGCGCAGCATCCCGCAGTTCTTTAGCCTGCAATTGGGCCCCTACCTGGCTTTTGTGCGGGAGTTCTTTTTCATCACGCTGGCGGTGGGTGGCGTGGCCTATGCGATTGGGCAGGTGGGGCAACGCCAGTTGGTAGGCCGCAGGCAGAAGCTGGCCTCGCGCGCTATCCTGGCACTGTGGGTGCTGGGGCTGGTCGCGGTTTTTGTGCTTTCAACGGGCATCCCCGGCAGCGAGGCGCTCCCTACCATTTCCACCGCCAACTTCGGCGGCGTTTTCCTGACCATCTTGCTCTCGGTGGTGGGCATTGGCGCGTCCTTCCCGGTTGGCATCTTGCTGGCGCTGGGGCGGCAGAGCGAACTGCCGGTGATTAAGTTCCTGTGTGGCCTATGGATTGAGGTGGTGCGCGGGGTGCCGCTCATTACCCTGTTGTTCATGGGGCGCTACATCGTGCCTTTCTTCATTGATGGGCTGGAAAACATCGACCTGGTGTTGCGCATGTTCATCGTGCTGACCTTCTTCACAGCGGCGTATCTGGCGGAGGTCATTCGCGGGGGCTTGCAGATCATCCCCAAGGGGCAGGTAGAAGCCGCCCGCGCCATCGGCCTGAGCAGCTTTCATATCACGGGCCTGGTGGTGTTGCCACAGGCGTTGCGCGCCGTGATCCCGGCCATGATGGGGCAGTTCGTTAGCTTGCTCAAGGATACCTCGCTGGTGGCTCTCATCGGGTTGTTCGAACTCACCGGGGCGATGCGTAATGTGCTCACGGATACGCAAACCGGCTACGCAGCCTTCCAGCGCGAAGGCTACTTGTATATTGGCATCGTCTATTTTGTGTTGAGCTACGTTCTGGCCGAGGCAAGCCGCCGCCTGGAACGTACCGGGTCCGGCGCGGCCCGCAAGCTGTAGGGTTTTCTCATTCTTCAGGAGGACGCAAGCAAATGGTAGACATTCCTCAGCAGCAGCAGGAAGCGCAGGCGACGATCCCGCGCGAGGTGCCCCATAGTGACCACAGCAAGCCCCCCATTATCCAGCTGCGCAAGGTCAACAAGTGGTTTGGCGAATTTCACGTGCTCAAGGACGTGAGCCTGGATATTCATGAGCGCGAAGTGGTGGTGATCGCTGGGCCATCGGGGTCGGGCAAGTCCACGCTCATCCGCTGCATCAATCGCCTGGAGGAACACCAGGAGGGCGAGATTATCGTGGATGGCATCGAGCTTTCCAACGATACGCGCAACATTGCAGAAATCCGGCGCGAAGTGGGCATGGTGTTCCAGCAGTTCAACCTCTTCCCGCACCTGACCGTGCTGCAAAACGTGACGCTGGCGCAGCGCTATGTGCGGCGGCGTGCCCGGCGCGAGGCCGAACAAAAGGCCATGGCCCTGCTGGAGCGTGTTGGCATTCCAGAGCAGGCCCGCAAATACCCAGGGCAGCTTTCGGGTGGGCAGCAACAGCGGGTGGCGATTGCCCGCGCCCTGGCTATGGACCCCAAGATCATGCTCTTTGACGAGCCAACCAGCGCACTGGACCCCGAGATGATCAAAGAGGTGCTGGATGCGATGCTCGAGCTGGCCTATGGCGGCATGACCATGCTGGTGGTGACGCACGAAATGGGCTTTGCACGGGAGGTGGCCGAGCGCGTCATCTTTATGGACTATGGCAGCATCGTAGAGGTTGCGCCGCCGGAGGAGTTTTTCTCCAACCCCAAGCACGACCGCACCAAGCTGTTCCTCTCGCAAATTCTCTAAGCGGGGTGGGTGGGCCTATCAACCCGCCCCTTTATGGTTGCGGACTGGCCTACAGCGCTTGGAGGCTGGCCCCTGCCACCGCCTGGCAGATGTAAAACTGCGGCGTGTGGCTGGTTTTGGCGCCGTACTCTGCCTCCACGGCCTGCACAAAGTGCTCGACCGCGCTGGCTTCGACCAGCGACACCGCACAACCGCCAAAGCCAGCGCCTGTCATGCGTGCCCCATAGCACCCAGGCTGTTTTTGCGCGACCTCGGCCATAATGTCCAGCGCCGGGCTAGAAACCTCAAAGTCATCGCGCAGGCTGGCGTGGCTGGCGTTCATCAGCGCACCGAGGGTGGGGGCGTCTCCGGCTTGCATGGCATCTCGGGCGGCCAGGGTGCGCGCATTTTCTGTGATGACGTGCTGCGCCCGGCGCCGCGTGAGCGGGTCCAGTTCTCCGGCGCGGGCGGCGAAGGTCTCTGGGGCCAGGTCGCGCAGGGCCGGAACGCCAAAGAAAGCCGCCGCGGCTTCGCAC
>JAAUUD010000405.1 GCA_012031655.1 Anaerolineae bacterium
GCGCCACCGGGCTGTTGGCGCTCATCCTGGTGCTCTTGGGGTGGTGGCCTGGCAAAGCTGGCAGGTCGAGCGCGACTACCGCGACCAACAGCAGCAAATCCGCGAGCGCCAGGCCGCCTGGCGCGCCCAGAACATCCGCAACTACACCGTAACCTACAGCAATTGCAACGCCAGTTTTTGCTGCCAGCAGGTCACGCTCCGCGTGGAGAACCGCAACACCCACCAACTGATGAGCAATTGTGCGCCGCCTACCATCATGTTTGTGGAGGATTTTCAGGTGTACACCATGGACGAGCTTTTCCGCTGGCTGAACACCCTGTTTGAGCGGGACAGCAGCTGGCACCACCTGGCGCTGGAATATCACCCGGAGCTGGGCTACATCACGCGGTTGCGGCTGGAACGCATCGAGGGCGCGCCCGCCCTGGAGCTGCGCTACGAAAACCTGGAGCCAGGCGCGTAAGGTCTGCGGGGTTGGGTGCATCCAGGTTCTCGAACCCTTGGGGGGTTAATCTGGATTCGTCAGCACGCAAGGAGCAATAGCGTTATGTTCATTGACTTCGGGGTCATTGCCCGTAAAGAAGCCCAACTCTCGGATATCCAGGGGCAATACACGCACCAAGACCTCATCAACGCCACCAACGAAATGATTGATACCGTCCTGGCCATGGTGCGCGATCTGCCCGATAGCTACGTGAGCTTTCAACCGGTGGACTCGCAGGCTCAGGATAACGCCGCCGCCACCGAGGCCGAAAAAGACCTGGCCTGGAACCTGGGGCATGTTGTTGTGCACCTGACCGCCAGCGGCGAAGAAGCCGCCGCCCAGGGCGCCCAACTGGCGCGCGGGGTGCCAGTGCGGGCCCGCAATCGCTACGAAGTCCCGTGGGAGATGGTCACCACCACGGCGCAGCTCATCCACCGCCTGGAGGAAAGCCGCCGGATGCGCCTGGCCTACCTCAACGCCTGGCCAGACGAACCACACTACGAACTGCTGCACGATAAAGGGCTGGAGCACTACGGCGCCATCAATTGCGTGGGCTTTACCCTGCTGGGCCTGAAGCACGACGCCGACCACCTGGGCCAGATTGCGGAAATCATTGCCCAGGCGCGTGCCGCCGAGGTCTGATGCAGCCGCCGCCAGACTATTTTTTGCCCACGTTGCGGCATGTGCTGGGCCAACCGCTGGATGCGGCGGGCTATGCCCTGCAAGCCGTGCCCAGCTACCTCGCGCGCGGGTTGTTCCGTCACCAGAAGGCCCTGGCGGCGGAACAATTCGCCTTTCTGGAGTTCCAGGTGCTGGATTACCCCCAACAGGGCTGGACTCGGATGCAGGTCAGCCTGCTGAAGAACAGCCTGGCCGATGCCCGCGCCGCCACCCCGCACCAGGTGGAGGTGAGCCTGGCGCGCTTGCTGTGGGAGACCTTCGACCTGCACCTGCTGCCCGGCCCGGACCACTGGTGGACCTTCCGCAACGTGGCGGAAGGTGGGCAGGTGTTGGCCGAAGCCGGGCAGTGGTTGTTTGCCTATGGCGTGCCCTGGCTGGAAGACCGCCTGCAACCCGGTGAGGACTAAGTGCAGCGGCTTTTTCATGTAACCTTAAGCAGATTCTAATCGGTTTTGGTTGGGCAAACCTGTTTTTTTCGTGCTATACAGCGGACAAAAACTGTGCAACAATAGGGTGAATAGGGAACGAGCCTCGATTACCGCACCTGCCCGCATTTCCCGCCTATGGTCGTGTGTTTGCGCTGTCTGCCGTATCAGTCCCCGTACCTATTCAATCTTTCGCACTGTTTGTTTTCTTGTGGAGGTTGCTGAATGGCAACGCGCTTGTATGTGGGGAATCTGCCCTACCAGGCAACTCAGGATGAGTTGGAGGAACTGTTCTCGCAGGCGGGGACGGTGGTGAGTGTGAGCATCATCACTGACCGTGATACGGGACGCTCGAAGGGGTTTGGGTTTGTGGAAATGGAAGACGACTCCGCGGGTGACGCGGCCATTCAGCGCTTTAACGGCTATATGCTGGCGCAGCGTGCCCTGGTGGTCAACGAAGCCCGCCCGCGCGAGGAACGCTCCCCGCGTAGCGGCAGTGGGAGTGGCTTTGGTCGCAGCGGCGGCGGCAATGGTGGCAATCGGGACAATCGTCGTTCTGATAGCCGTGGTTCGTTTGGTCGCGAAGGCAACCGTCGCGACCGGTACTAAACCGTCAGACGCTTTCCTGACCTGAGACAACCAAACCGGGGCGGCTGCAAAGCCGCCCCTTGCGATTCCCCGCCCCGGGCGCGGTACAATGGGCCGCACGCCCGCCTTGGCCCGCTCAGGAGGAACCCCCATGGATGACCACCGCGCCGACCTGCTTGCCGCCCACCGCCAATACCTCTACCCGGCAGTGACGCCGCTCTACGGGGAGCACCCCATCATCGTGGAGCGCGCGCGCGATCAATATGTGTGGGATGTGGACGGCACGCGCTATCTGGATTTCTTTGGTGGGGTGCTCACGGTGTCCGTGGGCCATGCCAACGAGGAGGTCACCGCCTGCACCATCGCGCAGTTGCAGACGGTGCAGCATACCTCCACGCTCTACCTCAACCCAATTATGGTGCGCCTGGCCCAAAAGCTCGCGGAGATCACGCCTGGGCGCTTGCAGCGGACCTACTTCACCAGCAGCGGCACCGAGGCCAACGAAACCGCCGTGCTCACGGCGCGGATGTACACAGGCCATCAGGAGGTCATCACGCTGCGCCACGCCTATGCCGGGCGTTCGGTGCTGGGGATGTCGCTCACGGGGCAGGGGACCTGGCGCCTGGGTGGCGCCACCGACCCCCACGTGCGCCACGTCCGCAACCCCTACCCCTATCGGTTGCCGCCCGGCCTGGACCCCGACCGCCTGGTGGATTTTCTGGTGCAGGACCTCGAAGAAACGCTGGCTACGGTCACTGGGGGCAAGCTTGCCGCCTTTATGGCCGAGCCAATCCAGGGGGTGGGGGGCTTCATCGTGGCCCCGGCGGACTACTTCAAGCGGATTTGGCCGGTGGTGCGCGCCGCAGGCGGCCTGCTGATCATTGACGAGGTGCAAACGGGCTGGGGCCGGACCGGCCATTTCTGGTGCGGCATCGAGCACTGGGGCGTGGAGCCAGACATCATCACCTTTGCCAAGGGGTTGGCCAATGGCGCGCCCATCGGGGCCACCATCACCACGCCAGAGATTGCCGAAGCCGTGCAGGGCCTCACTTTTGCGACCTTCGGCGGCAATCCGGTGAGCATGGCCAGCGCGCTGGCCACCATCGAATTCATCGAAAAGCACAACCTGCTGGAGAACGCCGCCGTGCAGGGGGCGCGCCTGCGGGCCGGGCTAGAAGCGCTCCGGGCAGACTTTCCCTTGATTGGCGATGTGCGCGGCATGGGCCTGATGCAGGCGCTGGAGATTGTGCAACCGGGCCAGGCCCCGGACCGGCCTGCACTGTCGCGCTGGTGGACGGCCGCCCGCGCGAGCTGACCCTCAAGGAGATGCTCCAGGAGTTCCTGAAGCACCGGGTCCACGTCATCCGCCGGCGGACCGAGTTCCTGCTCCGGGAAGCCAAGCGCCGCGGCCACGTCCTCGAAGGGCAGCTCATCGCGATTTCGTCGCTCGACGAGGTGATCCGCATCATCCGCAGCGAGGAT
>JAAUUD010000406.1 GCA_012031655.1 Anaerolineae bacterium
CGGCCCGGCACCGCCAAATTCGTAAATCGGTTGAGGCATATGTTGAGCTTTCAGCGGTCAGCGATTTGCTTTACAGCAGAGCAGCGGCATTGTAGCAAAATGTGCCAGAACACTTCACCCATCAATCGTATGTTCATTGTCCCAGCACCGGCACTTAGGAGAGGAAAGAAACCCCGCGATTGTTCCCCCTTCTCCTGGCTGTGCAGCGGCGATGGGGAGAAGGGGGTTAGGGGGATGAGGGCTACCGCCTATCGCGTCGTGGCTGCCTCCATGAGCATCGTCAGGCGGTCGGCCATCGCTGCCGGGTCAGGGTGGATTCCGTCCTGAAGCAGCGCGGTCTCGAAGACCTGTTCCACAACCGCCGTCACCAGCGCATCTTGATCGCCGGCCGCCAGCAGATGATTGAGATTGTGGATGAGTGTGTGGCGCGGGTTCAGCTCCAGGATTTTCACCGGCAGTTCGTACTCGCGGTCGAGCAGGCGGTTGATGCGAAACATCTGGCGGCTGCTTCCGGCCTCGTCGCTGACCAGCCGCGCCGGGCTGCCGGTGAGTGTTTTGCTGGGGCGCACCTCGCGCACCCGTTCGCCGAGGACTTCGGCAAAGCGTGCCCGCAGGCTTTCAAAATCGCCCTCCGCCAGCGCTTCCTGTTTCGGCTGGTCGGCTTCGTTCAACATGCCGATGTCGGTCAGGTCGAGGTCGGCCTCGTCTACGCTGTGCAGGGTGTGGCCTTTGAACTCGATCAGGCTCATCACCAGCGCGGCGTCTACCGGATCGGTAAAGTACAGCACTTCGATCCCGCGCTGGCGGAAGGCATCCAGGTGTGGGCTGCGGCGGGCGCTGTGGAAGTCATCCCCGATAATGTAATACAGGTCGTTTTGGTTAGCCGCCAGCCGCTCCACCACCTCATCCAGAGACGAGAAGGTGGCCGGGTCATCATCGCGGGTCGTGTTGAACAGCAGCAGCGGTTCGATCTCAGTGCGGTCGGCGGGGGTGGTGACGATCCCCTGCTTGAGGAAACGCCCGAAACCCTGATAGACCTTAAGGTACTGTTCCCGGTCGTTTCTCATCATGCGCTTGAGTTCACCCAGGACTTTGTTGGTCAGCGTCTTTTTAAGCGTTGCCATCACACGATTGGCCTGAACGCTCTCGCGGCTGACGTTCAGCGGGATGTCTTCGCTGTCTACCACGCCCTGGACAAAATTAAGATATTCCGGCAGCAGGTCCTTGCTGTATTCCTGGATCAGCACTTTACGGGCGTACAGCTTCAGACCCGGCTCCTTACGTAGGCTGAACATATTCGGCTCGCGGCTGGAGGGGAAATAAAGCAGCGCATAAAACTGAAGTGGGACATCCGCAATCATGTGGATGTGATGCAGCGGCCTTTCAAAATCCAGCGTGAGCATCTTGTAAAAATCGTCGTACTGTTCGGGCGTTACCTCGCTGGTTGGCTGCCGCCAGAGGGCGGTCTGCTTGTTGGTGGCGTCTGCTTCGTCGTTGATATGGATGGGGAAGGCGATGTAATCGGAATGTTTGCGGATGATGTTCTTGAGCGTCCATGTTTGCAGGAATTCTTTGGCGTCTTCCTTCAGGTAAATGATGATGTCGGTGCCGCGTGCCTCGCGTTCGAGCTGCGCGGCCAGGGTCTGGTAATCTTCGAAGTAGGCCAGGGTGAAGTCCGCCGCGCCCTCGATGGCTTCGATCAGGCGCAGGTGCGGGTAGTTCATCCAATAGACCGAAATCAGGTTAAAGTCGTGGCTGGCCTCGATGAACTCTTTGTGGAACGAGAAAAAATCGTTCACCAGCCCGCCGATCATCGTGGCCAGGTCGCGCAGGGCTTCCAGCTTCTCCAGCAGGTGGGGCGTCTGGGCGCGCATTTCCAGGTAGGGCATGTAGCAATCGGAGGTGAACTCCGCCGCCAGGATGCTGATATGCATCCCTGAATCGTGATAGCGCGCCTGGGCATAGGCCGGGACGCTCAGGCCGCCAGTCACGGAGCTAGCTTTGTCCGTGATGGTCTGGCGCAGGTGGCTGGCGGTGATGTGCTTGAGCCGCTCCAGCCACAGCGAATCCGCACGGTGCGCCAGGAAGTCCCCCAGGATGGCCTGCGTGGCCTTGATGAGCGGGTTGTCGCGGTCCTCCACCGGGACGCCGCGCATGATGTCTGCCACCACGGCGGTGAACTCGGTCAGGCGGGCTTTGTTCTGGCGCGTGACGTAGTAGGTATCTGTGTTGGGCGAAACCATATCATCAATGTAGAACATCAGCGCGTAGAGCTTGCCAGAGGCATCCAGGCGCGAGCGCGTGACGGCGTGCGGGTGCCAGTAGGCGTTCATGGTCACGTAGTCTGCGCCTTTTTCTGGCAACCAGATTCCAACCTGCTCCGCAAAGGCGCGCACGGCCTGGTTAGAGGCAGCGGCTTCGGGGTGTGGCGCGTAGTCTGCGCAGGTGTCCACCAGTGGGCGGAAGAACGTGGCGAGTGGGATTCCTTCGGGATAGGCGGCGCGAGTCTGTGCATACTCCGCCTGCAACTGCGATTGCCGCGAGTTCGAGATGATCATGATGGCTCCCTGGAAACTGAATTACCGCATAACCCACTTGCCAGTATAGGAACTTTCCTTAAGGGGATCATCGGTAAAAAGTCATGCGTAGGCCGACCGTTTAGCACCCGTTGGCTGGGCTTCCCCCTCCTTGACGGATAAATATTGCCATTAATTACTGAATAAATGACGCGCAAACAGGGGCAAAGATCAAGAAGCCAGCTTTTTGTTGAGAATGACGAGCCACCCGCGCCGCAATCAACCTGGCCAGCGCTGGCGCCCGGCGGCGCAACGCCGCCGCCCCAACCCTTAAGGCGGTGCCAGAAAAATAAAGCCCGCTCCCTGGCCCTCCCCAGGTTCGCGCAGGGGAACCCAGGGCGCCACGGGTGCCTGCTCCCGCCGCCGCCCGGTCGCTGATCGTCCGACCCGTCCTTGGGGCGGAAGCTCTTCTGGCTCGCCCACGCCTGGATCAGCGTCCCGTCCACCGAGAAGTGCTCCTTGGACAAAAGGCCCTGCTGGTCGGCCAGTTGCAGCACTTCGGTGAACAGGCCTTCCACCACCTGGTGCTCGAGCAGCCGATCGCGGTTCTTCGAGAAGGTCGAGTGATCCCACACCGCATCGTCGATCCCGAGCCCGACGAACCAACGGAACAGCAGGTCGACGTCGATACGCTCCATCAGCTGCCGTTCCGAGCGGATGGAGTAGAAGGCCTGCAGCAGCAGCGCTCGAAGCAGCTGCTCGGGCGGGATCGAGGGCCGGCCGAGCAGCGCATACAGCTTGGTGAGGCTCGGCGAGAGCTCGACCAGCGCCTCGTTCACGATCACCCGGATGGAGCGCAGCGGGTGCCCCGCCGGAACCCGCTCCTCAAGGTCGACATACGAGAAAAGCGCTCCCGACCGACCCTCCGACCCGCGCATCCCACCCCCGCTCCCGATCGTGATCCCAGCGAATCACGCCGACGCCGCGATGGCGAGCGGCTTCTTCAACGACCTGCTAGGCGGGCATACCGGCCTGCGCCCGTTGACGCTTCGGTTGAGTGCCGATCGGTGCTAACGAGCCGTTGACGGTCCGGCGGACATGGTCGGCCCAGAGGGTCCGCGGGTGCG
>JAAUUD010000407.1 GCA_012031655.1 Anaerolineae bacterium
TGCACGTCTACCTGGAGCGCCTGGTAGAAGCGCCCGCCACATTGAAATTCAGGTGCTGGCGGATATGCACGGCAACACGATCCACCTGATGGAGCGCGAATGCAGCATCCAGCGCCGTCACCAGAAATTGGTCGAAGAAGCCCCCAGCCCCATCATGGATGAAGAACTGCGCGCCGCCATGGGCGCCATGGCCATCCGTGCCGCGCCCACATAATCCACCGATTGCGCGGCACCATCGAGTGCCTGGTGGACCGCAACCGGCAGTTCTACTTCATGGAGATGAACACCCGCTTGCAGGTAGAGCACCCGGTCACAGAACTCATCACGGGCGTGGACCTGGTGAAGGAGCAAATTCGCATCGCACGCGGGCGGCGCATGAGCATCACCCAGGAGCAGGTGCACATCAAGGGCCATGCCATCGAGTGCCGCATCAATGCGGAGGACCCCTATAACAACTTTTTGCCCTCCACCGGCACCATCACCACGCACATTCCGCCCAGCGGCGCCGGGGTGCGGGTGGATAGCGCCATCTACGAGGGCTACGAGGTCACGCCCTACTACGATTCCATGCTGGGCAAGCTCATCTGCTGGGGCGAGACGCGCGCCGCGGCTTTGCTCAAGATGCGCCGCGCCCTGGAGGAGTACAAGATCATGGGCATCAAGACCAACCTTCCCTTTCACCAGAACCTGATGGAAAGCCTGCGCTTTCAGGCCGGGAACTTCGACACCAAGTTCGTGGAAGCGCGCTTTGAGATGAACGAAGACACCGCCAACCTGCGCCCGGATGTGGCCGCGATCATGGCGACCCTGGTGGCGCACCAGCAGCGCCAGCAAGCCGCCACCATCATGCAACGGCCAGAGCGCGACACCAGCAACTGGAAGTGGCTGAGCCGCTGGGAGCGCCTGCAACGGTAGTGACCCGCCCTATGTCATTGACATACATCGATTTCATGCAAATTTCATAGGAAAAAAGTCCCAAAGCCGCGCGGGCTGGTTGTGTCCTGAGGAGAGTCGCTATACTTCCCCCAAATTGGGGCAAGGGTGGGTAGCCGTAGCATCTTTAAGGGACAGATGATATGGTCAACCTACAGAGCTGTTACTTTTTTGTGACATTAATTTTACATACGCTGACCTGGACACCGCAGGCCCGCGTGCGTGGCACGATGCTCCAGCGCGCAGCCTGGCCCAGTCATCGGAGGGGGCAATGACCAGCCATGCCGAAGTTCGGGCCGGGAATCCAGCACAGATAGAATGGCGCTGGCTGGTGATGGGGCGCGTGTTTGAGGTGGCCCTGAATGGGGACCTTAGCGCGGAGCAGATGCGGGCATTTTTGGAACTACTGAGGGAGGTGACCCACCAGACACCCTATCCCATTTTTATCCTGGGCAATTATCGCTACCTGGGGCACGTGAAGGGCTTGCCACAGGATTTCTTCCAACTATTGCGGGCGGTGCGTTGGCGGCAGGTGCGTTGGTTGGTGACCTGCCACGAGCGCCACTCGCGTTTTTCATCTTCGCTGGCGGCCTGCGTCTTTGGGATCAACTATCACTTTGCAAAGGATCGCGAAGCTGGCTTGCAGTTCTTGCTGGAAAAAGACCCCAGCCTGCCTTTCAACCCGGAAAACCTCTGGATGATCTAGGCCGAAACCTCGGCCAGCCAGTTTTCGAAGCGCGCCCGTAAGCCATCGCGCACGGCGCGAAAGGCAGCCAGGCGCGCTTCGCCTTCTGGCGCGGCAGCAGGGTCAGGAAAGCTCCAATGCAGGCGTTGCGCCGGGCCGGGGAAGGCCGGGCAGCTTTCCGAGGCAGCATCGCAGACCGTGATCACATAATCGAAGGGCTGGTCCAGGAACTCCGTGAGGGATTTGGAACGGTGGCCGGAGAGGTCCAGGCCTGCTTCGGCCATCGCCTGAATCGCCACCGGGTTGACACGGCTGGGCTGTGTGCCCGCGCTAAAGACCGCAAAGCGGTCGCCGCCCAGGTGCTGCAACCAGGCTTCGGCCATCTGGCTGCGGGCGGAGTTGGCTGTACACAGGATCAATACACGCGCAGGGGGCATTGGCGTCTCCAAGGGCCATCATTGAACCAGGCTAGCGTAGCGCGTGACCTGCATTTTTTCAACGGGGATTCATGTCATCCAGGCTGTGTTCTGCTAAAATCTCAGCATGCAGTGGGAAATCTTTTTCTTCGTGATTGGCGCAGTGGTGTTCTTCTTCGTGGTGTTCTTTAGCCTGGAGACCGCCAACATGGCCAAAATGAGCGTGCGGGATAACCTGCGCGACATGTGGCAGGCGTTCTTTGGCAAGGGCCAGGCAGATGACCCCACCCCCAACCCGCGCCTGCCCAAAGACGACCCCCCCCCAGCCAGACCAGGACGCCCCCTAGCTGGCTTCTTCCAGCGGGAAGAAGGCCCTCAACGCCGCGCGGACTGGCCGCACCATTTCTTCGGGCGTGGTGGGTAGCTGAACCACACCCACCACGCCCGAGGCTGCCACTCTCAGGCGGTCTGCCAGGCTCAGGTGAAAAATCGAAACGATGAGCAGGGGCACATCCGGCAGGTGCGTGTGCATCCACTCCACCACTTCAAAGCCATCCATGCCCGGCATGTTTATGTCGGTGATGATCAAATCGGGTTCCAGGTGCACGGCCAGGGGCAGGGCATCATCTGGGCAGGTGATGCTCACCACAATGACGTCGCCCAGGCTGCGTTCCATCAACAACCGCATCAAAAACAAGCTGCCAGTGTCGTCATCAATGTGTAAGATCAAGGGTGCATAGCGGTTTTGTGGTTCCATGGAGAGCAGTTCCTGATCAGTGAAGGCAAGCATGGTCAGCTAAGCTTTCGGTTGGGCGGACTGAACTTTATTCTACGCAAATCGTGCGCAGAACTTGTTAAGAACTACGCACAGAAGGCGCTAGAAGTTCCCGCCGGGGGTGGCGTCCGCGCGTCGCAATGCCTACGCCCGCCCTACGGGGCAGGATGCGCGTACAGGTAGAGGACGTAGTCTTGCGAGTTGGTCTTGGCGCCCAGGTCGTGCAGCAGGCGCAAGAGCTGCGCGCGGTGGTCCGTGCCGTGGTTGACGACGTGCAGCAACACCTGCCACACGATCAGGTCTTTGTCTTCTTCCAGAACAATGGGTTTCGTAAACAACATTTCATCTCGTAGATTTGCCAGATAGTCGCGCATCATCTGTTCAACTGCATCCCATTGCTGGCGAATTTCCGTTAAATTGTTGCTCTCACGCAGGGACGGAATAGCCAGTTCCGTTAACCCCTTAAGTTCGCTGAACCAGCTATGGTCCACTTCCGTTAAATGGACGATATGATCACGCACCGATCCCAAGGAATAAGCAACAGGCAGGGTGAAATCTGCTGGCGAAAGGGAGGTTACGTAGCTATCCCAGAGTTTGCGGTTTTCGCTGAAGTGATAGTCGTACAACTGGCGGAAGGCATCGGCGTTCATGGGGTGGTGCATCCTTTTTAGGCTATGTTGGTCGATCCGATGTTCTAATGATAGCACAGATTTTCTAAAGACGCGCCACCCTGGCGGATAGTTCCTCGCCCCTACACGCGGACGCCGCGCAACCGCAACGAGTTACTGACCACAAATTCCTCAAAATAAGCAGTGCAT
>JAAUUD010000408.1 GCA_012031655.1 Anaerolineae bacterium
CAGGATGGAGCCGTGCGCCAGACCGTACCGCACGGTTGCGGGGGCGGATGGTCGCTTTCGCTTTGTTGAGGTCGCCAGCTACCCCGAAGGGCACCTCTATGTGCTGGCGGCCACCTGGGCGGGCATCGAGCAAACCAGCCTGCCGCGCCTCCGCCAGGAGATCACCCAGCCAACCGAGTTCCCTTTGTATGAAATCACCGATGATCTGGGGCAGGTGGTGGCCAATCGTGGCAACTTGCGGGTGGAGTTTCAGCAGATTGGCGGGGTGCCGGTCCTGCAAATGTTGCTGGAACTGGCCTACGTCAATCTGGGGGATCACATCGTTTTAGATGAACCCAACACCCCGCAGGCGCACGCTTTTACCCTGGAACTGCCTGTGGGCGCCTTCAACATCGCGCCGGAACAGCCCCCCGGTGGGGTACAGCGCTTTCAACCCGTAGAAAACCTGCGCAACCTGGAAATCTCCGGCGTGCAGGATACCCAACCGCTGGCCCCCGGCTACGGCCAACGGTTGGCGGTGTCCTTTTTTGTGCCCTACCGGGACGGGGCCGTGATTGACATGCGCCTGCCCTTTGCGCTGGATGACCTGGGCGTTTTTGTGCAGGCTGCTCAGGGGCTGGAACTCGAAGGTGATTTTTTGAACTTCAGCGAAACACAAACCACCAGCACCGGGCGCCGTTACGACGTCTACACCCAAACAACACCGCTGGAACCGAACGCGCCGCTCAAGTTTTCCCTGGCTGGGCAACCCATTAACCAGGCCAGCGCAGGGGCGCAGGCACTCACCAGCACAGAAAGCGATACTGCTTTGGTGCTGGTGCTGGGTGGCGGGGTGGCGCTGCTGGTCATCATGGGGCTGGCCATCTGGTTCTGGCTGGCTCGTCGCACAGAAAGGCAACTCCTTTGATTGTGGTACGCGATCTTGTTAAGACCTTTGGGTACTTCCCCGTTTTACGCAACCTGGACCTGGATGTGGCACAAGGGCAGTGCATTGCGCTGTTGGGCTCCAATGGTTCGGGAAAATCGACTTTGCTGCGCATCCTGGCGGCGCTTTCGCGCCCCACCGCTGGCACGGTGACAATCGCTGGCTGGGAGCTGCCTAACGAAGCTGCCGCAGTGCGTCGGCAGTTAGGGGTGGTCAGCCACCTGCCCTTGCTCTACGACACCCTCACCGCTCAGGAAAACCTGCGCTTTTTTGGCGAACTCTACGACCTGGGAGACGAAGCCTTAGCAGAGCGCATTCGGGCCGTGCTGGAGCGGGTAGGGCTGGTCCACCGCGCCAATGACCAGGTGCGCACGTTCTCACGCGGGATGTTGCAGCGCCTCACAATTGCACGCGCTATCCTGCACGACCCAGCCCTGATTTTGTTCGATGAACCATATACTGGGCTGGACCAGGATGCCGGGCGGATTCTGGATGAACTGCTGCTGGATTTGCGTGGAGAGGGCCGCACCATCATCATGACCACGCACGACATCCTCCGGGCGCACCGCCTGGTGACGCACCTGGCTATCCTTAGCCGGGGCAAGATTGGCTATTTTGGGGCCAGCGAAGCCGTCCCCGCGGCGGAGGTGATCAGCCTCTACACCGAAATCACAGGAGCGGTCAAATAATGAATCGCCTGACGACCCCTTATTGGCGTGTGGTGATGCTGGTGGCCCGCAAGGACCTGCGCGCCGAAATTCGCGGGCGCGAGTTGATCAGCTCCATGTTCCTGTTTGCGGTGCTGGCCGTGCTCATTTTTAGCTTTGCGCTGGAACTGGACCGCAACGCGCAGGAAAACAGCGTGGCGGGCATCCTGTGGGTGACCATCATCTTTGCCGGGATGCTGGGCCTCTCGCGCTCGCTGGCCGTGGAAAAGACAAAGGCAGCCTGGATGCGCTGCTCATTGCTCCGGTGCAGCGCAGCGCGCTGTTCTACGGCAAGATGCTGGCTAACTTGCTCTTTACGCTGGTGATTGCGCTGCTGCTGGTGGGTTTGCTCTCGTTCCTGTTTAACTTCAACCTGTTGCGCTGGCAGTTGCTGCTCATCTTGCTGCTGGGGTGCATCGGCTTCACGTCCACAGGGACGCTGATTGCCAGCATGAGCGTTAACTTCCGCGCGCGCGAAACGCTCCTCCCGATTTTGCTGCTGCCGGTCGTTTTGCCGGTGGTGCTGAGCGCAGTGCGCGCCAGCACAGCCTTTTTGACGGACCTGGGCACCGAGGAATGGCTGCCCTGGGTGCAAATTCTGGCCATCGTGGACCTGGTTTTTCTGACTGCCACCTTCTTTTTATTCGACTTCGTTGTGGAAGAATAGCAGTGGGCGTCCGCGACACACGCTGCTAAGGTTTCCCTAGTTTTTCGGGTTATTCTGGAGTATTTTCCTCGAGGGAACCATGACAATGGCAAAAGATCGGCTCCGGCAGGGGCTTGTGGTGGGGAGTGCGCTACTGCTGGTGGTCGCCACGCTCACGGGTTTCATCTACCCTGGCACCGAGCAAACCATGGGCCAGGTTCAACGCCTGTTTTACATTCATCTGGCATCCTTTTTGGGGGCATTTCTGGCATTTTTGCAGCAGTACTGGGTGGGATCGGCTATTTACGCACGCGGCAGGATGCCTGGGACCGGCTGGGCGTGGCCGGGGTTGAAGTGGGGTTGGGCTTTCGGCGATTACCATCGCCACGGGGGCCATCTGGGCGCGGCCTACCTGGGGCACCTTCTGGACCTGGGACCCCCGCCTGACCACGATTGCCATCATGTGGTTGACCTACGCCGCCTACCTCTTCCTGCGCTCCGCTGTGGAGGACCCCGGCCAGCGCAAGCGCTTTGCCTCAATCTACGGCATCCTGGCCTTTAGCAGCGTGATTTTGACCGTGGTCATCATCCGCCTGCGCCCGGATGTTATCCACCCGGTGGTGGCCGGCCCTTCTGTGACCTCTGATAGCGCGGTGGGGGACTTTAACCTGACACCGCGCATCGCGCAGACGGTCCTGTTCAACATGGTGGCTTATGTGCTGCTGGCGGTGGCTTTGCTGTGGGAACGGATGCGCCTGGAAGCCCGTTTGGAACGGTTGCAGGCGCGCAAGAGCGAACTACTCAGCCAGCTGTAGGAGGCCCAGCATCCATGGAAACACTCGATTATCTGGTTGCAGGCTATCTGGTGGGGTGGGGAATCCTGGTTATAATGGTGGGTAGCCTGTGGGCGCGCTTTCGGCGTGCCCAACAGGAAGAACGCCTACTGGAAGCGCTGGAAACAGAAACCCGCGCATCCGATAGGACAAGCCCTCCTCTGGAGGCAACCGCCCCAGAGGTGCCCCAACAGGTCCACGCCGAACTAGCCGAAACGCGCTAGCCCGGCAGGGTTATCACGGGGGGTGTAGAATGGGGTGGATGAAAACCAGCGCATTACTCAGCCTGTTGCTAGTCTGGTTGGCAGCCGGGTGCCAGGTTTTTGAGCAGCGCATCCGTGAACCTGCCGAGGTGACCAGCACGCCTAACCCGTTCACCACCGCCACCCCCGGAGGGCGTATTTCGGTGTGGATGGTAACCCCGGCAGATGCCACCCCCGCCCCCGGCGAAACCCGCATCGCCCAGGCGGGGCAGGTCATTGGCCCCGCTGCCACGGCCACTGCCGCCGCAGAG
>JAAUUD010000409.1 GCA_012031655.1 Anaerolineae bacterium
GGAGGGTCAAAGGTGGTATGTGCGCCGGATTGCCAAAGACGTTCGGCATGGCCCAGACCAGCAGATGCCGCTCTGGCAGGGCAAAGCCGCGCACCTCGGCCAGGCTGGAACGCTCCGTGCGGAAGCTGGCATTGGCCGTCTCTAGAAAAGGCAGAAATTGCGCCGCCCCCAGCCCAAACCCCAGCCCCACCAGCAGGGCAACACTGGCCGCAGCGGGCCCCAGCGGGCGCCACTGACCCGCATAAAGCAGGCTCATGCCGCGCAGGACCGCGTAAAGGGCCGTAACCAGCAACGTATAGTAAGTAATTTCGACATGCCCGGCCAGAAAGCTCATCCCCAAAGCCAGCGCACCGATCAGGACCCAGGGCAAGCGGCGCAATCCAGCGGCCTGGGCACTGGCCGGGAAGAGCGCCCGCCCTTGCAGGATGTACTCCACCATCAGCAGGATAAGCGGTAGCCAGGCCGCACCCGCCTGAATCATGGGGTGGACGGTGGCCGTGATGAAAAACCCGCTCAATTGGTAGCTAACGCCGCTGACCACCCCGGCGGCCCGGCTGAGGCCCAACCCGCGCACCAGCAAGAACATCAGTGCCCCAGCCAACGCCAACTGCGAGACGGTAAACCAACCATAAGCGACTGGCAAAGGCAGGACGAGCATCAAGAGGCTGAAGGGATAGAGCGCGGAATGCTGACCATTCGCCAGGAAGGGCGTTCCGGCAAATTGATTCGGCTGCCAGAGCGGGAGTTCACCGGCTGCCAGGCTCTCGCGCAGGAAGGTCTTCCAGGCGTAATTTTGCAGGATCAGGTCAGAAAGCAGGGCGTTGTGGGGCACCTCTGGCACACCCTGCTCCACCCGATGGCTGGCCCAGGGTTCGAGCTGGTAAAGGTTGTCAATCGGCAGCAGGGTTCTGCCGCCTAACGTCACCGGGAAGAAGAAGACCAGCGGCAGCAGAGCCAGCAGGGCCAGGCAGGCGAGGTCGGGGGCCAGGCGGCGCAACAAGGAGCGCATAGCAGCTTTCAGGCGTCTACCGGAGCACGGTCACTTTGCTGGAGCCGATGGTGCAGCGACCAGACCTCCAACACGCGCAGGGCCGCTTCGTATTGAATATGGAAGCTCATTTTGGAAGTCCCCGCTTTGCGATCTGGAAAGTAGATTGGGACTTCCACGATCTTGTAGCCCAGCTTGAGCGCCACATAGGCCATCTCGACCTGGAAAACATAACCATTGGAATGGATGCGCTTTTGGATGTCCATACCTTGCAGGGTTTGGCGCCGCCACAGGCGAAAACCCCGGTGGAATCGCGCAGGTGGGTGTTCAGCATCATGCGGACATAAACACTGTTGGCAAACCAACTGAGCAGCTTACGCCACCAGGCCCAGTGTTCATCCACTTTGCCACCCTTGGCAAAGCGCGAAGCCAGCACCATGTCTGCGCCCTGCACCGCTTCCAGCATCACCGGGATATACTCCGGTTGATGAGAGAAGTCGCAGTCCATTTGCAAGATGAGATCGGCCCCTTGTTGAAGGGCGCGCTCAAAGCCTGCCAGGTAGGCCTTGCCCAGCCCTTCCTTGCCCGCCCGGTGCATTATCTGCACGGTCTTAGGGTGCGCTTCGGCCAAACGGTCCCCAATCTGGCCCGTGCCATCTGGGGAATTATCATCCACCACGAGAATCGTTAGAGCAACGCCATCGAGGGGCAGTTGCAGCAAAGCCTCCACCATGTTTTCGAGGTTTTCTGCCTCGTTATAGGTGGGCAAAACGATAGTTAGACGCATAGGTTCCTCCAGCCAGCACATCAGCAACGTGTGCTGCCTGAATGTTCTGGGCCAGGATGCCCGCTTATCCCTGTGGAACTTCTCCCGCTGCTGGTGCTTCCAGGCCCAGGCGCAAGTTACGCTCGCGCTGGAGCTCCTGGCGCCGTTGCTCGGCAACCTGGGCGCTGTTGGCCAGCAAGCGTTGGTAGCGCTGCCAGAGCTTCTGGCGCCAGGCGGGCCCAGCGTCCGGCATCAGCAGCAAAGCAATCAGGGAACCACTCCCCAGGCCAATGGCTGCACCCGCTAAAAATCGCATGGCTTGTTTGAGCATTTTTTCACCCTCCGCTTAGACTCTGCGCTTTGGCCGAAAAAGCAGGTACATTATAGGGGGTTTTGGGTTGGCTGTCAGCATGCGAGTTGAAATTGCCCCAACCCATCAAACAATGAGGAGTACAAACGCCATGGATCCGGTCCGCTTTAGCGCAGGCTACATCACCTTTCGTAAGCTGGATGCCGATGAGGGCCTGACGGAAATTGAAATGCCGTTCTCTAGCCTGGAGGAGTTGTGCAGCCAGGTCCTTTCTGCCCAGGAACCCTATCTGGTAGAGCGCATCCGCCTGGAAGGGACCGACGCCCACGGCCAGGCCCAGACCATCCGCTTTACCTTTCAATCGGTTACGGTCAACCGGGAGGAGGAGTAGCATGCTGGCGAAGCCCAAGCCCCCCTGAGGCAACCCATGCTTAACCGCTTGCAGACCCGACTTTTTCTGGCATTTATGGGCGTGCTCAGCATTATGATGTGCGTCGTGGCCAGCACTTTTTTGCTGTTTCTGGCCTCGCGCCCGGTACCAGTGGACGGCCTGCTGACTGAACTGGCCGCGATTTCGCTGGAAGTTGACCCGGCGCTCCTGGCGGTGGACCTGCGCGCAGACGAACGCCGGCGCACGTTTAACCAGACACAACAACTGGCCGCCTTTCGGACAGAACTCGATGCCGTTGCAGCCGAACATGACGTGCGCCTGATCGTGCGCACTGGCGCCGGGCGGGTGCTTTACGACAGTGCTGGACGGCTTACCGCGCAGGATAGCCTGGAACTGCGCGAGGAAGAAACAATCATTGGGCTGGAAAGTGGCCGCAACCTGTTCACATCTGGCTATTTTGAAGAAGATCGCACCGAATGGATCGTGGCCACGCGCCGCCTGCGGCTGAACCTGCAACGGACAGCCCCCGAAAATAATGCGCTACAGGAACGCGCAGCTGCCCTGGAATTGTTGGTGGGCACCCCCAAGCCGCAGCAATCCCTGCGGCGGGTTTTGCAAGAGGTGGGCGGCGCCTTCTGGCGTTCGTTTTGCCAGGCTGGGCTATTTGGGGTGCTAGCGGCGCTGGCGGTTTCGTACTGGATGGCGCGCTCTGTGGCCCGTCCGCTGGCAGCGCTGGCGCGGGCGGCTCAACGCGTGGCCGAAGGTGACTACGAGCAAAAGGTGCCAATCTCTGGCCCGACCGAAGCGCGGCAGGTCGCCGAAGCCTTCAACAGCATGACCGACCAGGTGCGCACCAATCAGGTCGCCCAGCGCGAATTTCTGGCCAACGTCACGCACGAGCTTCGCACACCGCTCACCAGCATTCAGGGTTTTTCGCAGGCCATCATTGATGGCGTAGCCAGCCAACCCGAAAGTGCCCAACGCGCTGCCAGGGTCATTTATGACGAATCCGGGCGCCTGGTCCGCCTGGTGAATGACCTGCTGGACCTGGCGCGCATCCAGGCAGGCAAAATGCAGATGACCCGCCAGGCGGTGGAACTGGACCGCCTGCTCCAGGTGGTCAGTGAGAGCCTGAACCTGAAGGCGCGCGAAAAGCAGATCGAATTTCA
>JAAUUD010000410.1 GCA_012031655.1 Anaerolineae bacterium
GATTCCCACCGAGTCCACCATCACCACACCCAAGGGCGCAAAGTCCAGCAGCGCATCCAGGCGGTTCTGGGGCTGCTCATCTGGGGTGCAGAGCAAAGCAAGCCCTTGCTGGAGTTGCTCGGCCAGGGTTTCAGCTTCGTGCGCGCCCACCAGAAGCAGAAGGTCGTTCGACCAGCCACCCGCCACCTGCCATTCGATCTGTTCGCCAGCGATGCATAGCGTCGTCGCCTGGCCCAGCACAAAGCGACCCATCTGCAATTGATCCAGCAGGGGGCGCAGGTTACCCAGGCGCATCATCCCCTGCCCAACCGGCTCGCCTTGCCAACTTTTGTTATCTACCCAGGCGCGTTGAACAACAAGATTCTGATCACAGATCAGTCGCCAGGAATGCTGCGGCATCGTGTGGCCTCCGCTTCTAAAACGACAAGCGCGGTGGTATCTCATCAATCGGGAGATCAACCGCCGTATGGGCCAGCTCTCTTGATTCAGGCTAGGGAGGTGCGCGTCGTAATCAATTCAACCTAGTGAATGTTCCCCATACCTCTTTCTATTCTAATACACTTCTAAGCTTTTTGCCCAACGATTGGCCTTGCTGTGGATTTACGGTCGATATTTTAGCGCAATTCCTGATAAAGCTGCCCTAAGTCGCTGGCTAATCTTGCGATATCATAGCGTTCCAGCATGGTTTGCTGTGCCAGTTTCAGGTCGGGGTGTTGGCCATTCAACACTTGGTCCAGCGCCACGGCCAACGCTGGCGCATCGTGAGGGGGCACCAGCACCCCCAGGCGCCCCTGCTCCAGCAAATCTGGCACGCCGCCCACAGCAGTCGCGACCACCGGCACTCCGGCGGCCATGGCTTGCATCAAACTGGTGGGCGTGCCTTCATTATTCGAAGTCAGCGCGAGTACATCGATTGCATGAATGGCAGGGCCAACATCTTCTGCCCAGCCCGTGAGCGTAACATGAGCGCCCAGATCGCGCTGGATAATCTCTGCTTCGATTTGAGCGCGGCTTTCGCCATCCCCCACGATGAGCAGGTGAAGGTCCTGCCGGTTTGCGCGCAGGCGGGCAAACGCTGCCAGCAACAGGCTGTGATTCTTGATCGGCACCAGGCGCCCCAGGCTGCCAATCACCTGCTTCTCAGCGGGGATGCGATTGACTACCCGAAACTTATGCTTTTCGCCACCTACCAACGCTGCCAGTTCCAGCCCCAGCGGAATAACCCTGAACTTGCTCGCTGGAGCGATGTGGTAGCGATGCACCAGCTCATCACGCAGGGCTGGGCTAATCGTGATCAAACGGGTACTCAAGCGCGCGCATAGGCGTTCCAGCCAAAGAAAAAAGCGCGTTTTGCGCGGGCCAAAGTAGCCATGAAAAACATGCCCATGGAAGGTATGCACCCGCACTGGCACGCCCGCCAACCAGGCTGCCACCCGCCCCAGGAAGCCCGCCTTGGCCGTGTGTGTGTGGACCACGTCTGGCCGTTCCCGGCGCATCAAGCAGTAGAGCCACCATAGCGTCGGGATGTCCTGACTAAGCGAAATCTCGCGGCCCAACCCCGGCAGGATCAACGGCACTACCCCATGCTGCGCCGCGAGGTACGCCATATCCCCCTCCTGCGCGCCCACCGGCCCACAAACCAACTGGCTTTCAAAGGCAGGCGGGCCCAGCTTCGCGCTCAACAGGATGACGTGAATCGCGGGGCCACCCACGTTCAAGCGCGCGATAATGCGCATGATCTTCAACGGACGCGCTTCAGCCATGCCACACCCAGACGGTCCCACCCTGCGGCAGCGCAGGCAGCACAACGCCCCCACTCTGTACAACCATCTGCTGGCCAGAGAAAGCCTCCACCCAGCGCCCTCCCTCTGGCAGGGCGGCCCCCTCCAGGCTCAGGAAGCCCGCCGGACGTGCGGTGGCGCTCCGCTGCGCCATCACCAGCACGCGCGCCTCGCCCAACTGGCGCTGGAAAGCAAAAAAGTCGGCTTCGCCATGCAACCACTGAAAGCCGCCGCTGTGCAACGCAGGGGTAGTCTTGCGCAAGGCGATGGCGGCCTGGTAGAAAGCCAGCAGGTCCTGGTCCCAGCGCGCTTCATCCCACACCATGCACCCCGCGACGCGCCGCCCGCCGTGGGGCCGATGCCCACATCTCCCAGGCCCACCTCATCGCCATAGTAAAGGCAGGGTACGCCCGGAAAGGTCAACAGGAGCAGCACCGCCAGGCGCTGTAAGGCGCCATTCCCGCCGAGCTGGGTCCGCAGGCGCGGCGTATCGTGGCTATCCAGCAGGTTGAACTGTTGCAGGGCCAGTTGCCAGGGGATGCTGTAATCCAGCTTGACCAGGTTTTTGAAGACCAGCCAGCCCTCGTAATCGTGCGGGTGGTCATGGAAGTAGAAGAATTCGGCTTCTGGCCCGTTGGGGTCAGCTTGCGCGGCGCGGAACCAGGCATGTTCCGTGCCGCAGTGGTTCGGCACGATATCCAGCATTAAGCGCATCCCGCGCGCATGCAGCCCGGCAGCAAGGTCGGCCAGTGCCGCATCCCCGCCCAGGTAGGGGTCCACCTGATCATAATTCGCCGTGTCATATTTATGAACGGTGTAGGCGGTGAAAATCGGGTTCAGGAACAGCGCATTGACGCCCAACCGCTCCAGGTAATCCAGCTTTTGCAGGATGCCCGGCAGATCGCCGCCGTAGTAGCTGTGGGAATAGTGCCAATCCGCCGGGCGCGTTTGCTCCCAGCCCAATTGACGCGGCGCCTGCCCGGCTACGGTGTAAGCATCCGACGGGATGTTCAGAGCCGGGTCGCCATTGTGGAACACATCCGGAAATACCTGGTAAAACACACGGTCAAAAATCCAGGCAGGCGGCTGGTAATCCGCCAGAATGCGGAAGTCGGTTGCGTCTGCTGGTTCATGCTGGACCGCCGCTGCCGCCGTCAACCAGACGATGCCTGCATCCGTTTCGAGCAAAAACCGGTAATGGACAACCAACTCATTAATCCCTAGCAGGGTACGCCACCAGCGCACCGGGCCATCGCCCGGCTCTGGTTGCATGACTGCCAGCGATTTTTCGCCATTGGGCATGGTATGCAGCAGCACCCGCCGAATTGGGGCGCTGGCCGCTGCCCGCAGGCGCAACATCACCAGGTCACCCAGGCGGGGGTAGAGGTCCGAAACGTAGGGGGCAGAGCCATCATGGTGCAGGGTAGATCGCCAGTTCAAAGCGCGCTCCGGGTTTAGGGCTAATCAAAAGGGCTGGCCGCAACCAACCGGGCCTGTTTTACCCCCAGGCCGCCCGGCCACGCCAGCCCCGAAAATCGCCTGACCCGCCTCAACTACGAATACAGCGCAGCCCGCAACCAGCGATACACGGGCGCCATTTGCTGAAAATGCCCCATGGCGGCGTCGATCAGGCTGGCTTCGCGCGCGTGCTCAATCGGCAGCGGCGGCGCAAAAACTGCCAACCCCGTGTACTTGAGCCACTCGGCGCGGGGGTGGTCCGCCGGATAGCCGCGCGGCACCTGCTTATACGTCTCGCCACCCCAGGTATAGGCCCCTGCGACGTTGACCTGCGCGGCGGCCTGCTCCAGGGCGGGGCCGTGATGCTCAGCCAGCACGG
>JAAUUD010000411.1 GCA_012031655.1 Anaerolineae bacterium
ATACCACCGGCCTCGGATAAAAACCCGGCCAACTATGTGCCGCTCTCACCGCTCACCTTTTTGGAGCGAGCCGCCGCCGTCTATCCCGACCACCCGGCGGTGGTACACGGTGACACCCGCTACACCTGGGCCGAGAGCTACGCCCGCTGCCGGCGTCTAGCCTCGGCCCTGCACCAACGCGGTCTCCAAAAAGGCGATACGGTGGCGGTGATGGGCCTCAACACTCCGGCCACCTTCGAGGCCCACTTTGGCGTGCCGATGCTGGTTTATCCTTTGATTATAATGATCAGCAAGGCACCGCCGCGCGCCTGCGCTATCACGGTTGGGCACGGGTCGGCGACCGCACCCAGGACAGCCCCGCGACCATCGCGGCCCACCTGGAGCACCTGATGCAGGCTCCCATCTGGCGCGAGCGCCTGGCCGTTGCAAAAGCAGCCTGCGATGCCTACGTAGCGGCGAGCCGTCCGCAAGCTGCCATCGCGGCCTTGCTGGGGGCAAGCACGGGCCATTAAAGGCGTATTCTGCCCCTGGCCGCGCCCCTCTGCGGTGCGGGTGCTCCCTTGCCAGGGCCGTAAGCCATGCTACAATCTGCCCTGCATGATGATCAGTTGGAAATAATCGCATGAACCACGCTTATTGGATCGTGGCACACGCCCTCCCCGGCGATGCTGGCGCCATTGAAGGCTTCATCCACCCCTTGCTGGGTCTGGAACATCTGCTGGCGATGTTTGCCGTGGGGTTGCTGAGTGCGCGCATCGGCGGACCAGCCATCTGGAAGATGCCCGCTGCCTTCCTGAGCTTGATGACGGTCGGCGGGGTGATCGGCTTTTTGGCCGGGCAGCTTTCGGTGATTGGGTATGGCGTGGCGCTCTCGGTGTTGCTGCTGGGGCTGGCTCTGGCCATCGTGCGCCCCCTCCCAGAGACCCTGGCGTTGGTGCTGGTGAGTATTTTGCGCTCTTCCATGGATATGCCCATGGGGAAGCTGTCCCCAGCGGCAGGACTGCGCTTTTCTTCCTGGCCTATGTGCTGGGCTTTGTGATGTCCACCGCCGGGCTGCATGTGATCGGCGCGCTGATTGGCTACATTGCGCTTCGCTCTCAGCGGGGCTTGCTCATTCTGCGGGTCTCTGGCGCTGTTATCGCCGTGATCGGGCTGATTTTTGTTGTTAATGTAGGCACCTGAGGACTTCTTTAAATGGCCGACCCCCTCACCAACGCTCCATCTGCCGCCGGGCACACCCACCCGCACGAGCACGACCACGCTCACCCGCACGAGCACGACCACCCACACCATCACCACGGGCATTCTCACGCCGCCAGCATTATCGGCAAAATCGGAGAGGCCCTGCATCTGCCTGGCTTCGCCCACCATCATCACGCAGGCGAAGCCGACCTGGTGGTTGACCCAGCCCTGCGAGACAACAATCTGGGCATCCTGACGGTCTGGGTGGCGCTGGGGTTGCTCTGGGTGACCGCTGTTTTTCAGGCGCTCATCTACTACAGCAGCGGCAGTGTTGCCCTGCTGGGCGACACCACCCACAACCTGGTCGATGGCCTGAACTCCATCCCGCTGCTGGCCGCGCTCTACCTGGCGCGCCGTGCGGCCACCCGGCGTTTTACTTATGGCTTTGGTCGCGCAGAGGACATCGCAGGCATTTTTATTGTGCTTTCGATTGTGGTGAGCGCCATACACATCCTCTACGAGTCCTTCCACCGCTTCTTTAACCCCTTCCCGCTGGAGAACATCCCGCTGATTGCCCTGGCCGCGCTGGGGGGCTTTGTGGGCAACGAGATCGTCGCCAGCTTGCAGATTGGCGTGGGGCGGCGGATTGGCTCGGTGGCCATGGTGGCGGATGGCCAGCACGCCCGCATTGATGGCGTGACCTCGCTGGCGGTGCTGGTCGCTGCGCTGGGGGCGGCCATCGGCATCCCCATTCTGGACCCCATCATCGGCGTGCTGATTGGCATCACCATCCTGGGGATTGCCTGGAGCGCGACTCGCAAGGTGTTCTACCGCCTGATGGACGCCGTGGAACCCAGCCTGATGCACCAACTGGAGCACTACATCTCCGAGGTGGAAGGGGTAGAAGAACTCACCCACCTGCGGGCGCGCTGGGTCGGGCACCGCCTGTTTGTGGAAGCCAGCATCCTGATGGCTGAAGAACGCACCCTGGTAGAAAGTGCGGCAGTGTCTCAGCGCATCTCGCGCCTGTTGCGCCAGGTGATCCCCGCTCTGGGCGAAGTGACCGTCCACACCGCGCCGCGCTTTGCGCCCGCACCAGGCAGCAACGGCAACGCCTCGGCAGGCGGCCTGGCCACTCTGCTGCCCCCCCCGCTACGCCAATGCCACCCCCAGTGCCGCCCCGATGGGTGCGGCGGCGCTCAAGCTGGATAAGGATGGCAACGCCGCCTGGGATGAAATCTGGACCGATTTCTGCGACCTGGCCCTGGCCGGCGGGCCACCACACCGGGGTAGCCTGCTGGAACCTGTCTCCACGGCGGCTGTCGCCGCCGACCCCGAAGGCTATCAGCGCGTCATCGCAGAGCTGGAACGCGGGATCAAGATGGTCACCGGGTTACCGGTGGTCCAGAGCAGCAGCCCAGGTTGGATCGGCATGGAGTGCCAGAGCGAAGCCATGGCTCTGTGGCTGCTGCGGGCAATCATCGTGGAGAACATCAGCGTGCGCCGCGAGGGGGCCACACTCTACTTCCCGGCTGGGCCTGCCTTCCGGCTGGAAAAAGAGATCAAAAACGTGATCACGGTCATCGCCAAAACCAACCACTACTGGCAGGAGCATATCGCAAGCCACCCAGGCATGACCCTCCCGCCCCTGCTGACTGACCAGGTGCACCTCTGGCACGGCCACCTGCCCCTCTTTAGCACGCAGGCTGCCGGGCTGCTGAATGCTGAGGAACAAGCGCGCGCGGCACGCTTTGCCACCCCACAGTTGCAGGCGCGCTTTGTTGCCGCGCGTGGGGCGTTGCGGCGCTTGCTGGCGGCCTACCTGAGGGAAGCCCCCGAGGCCCTCGCTTTTCATTATGGGCCGCACGGCAAACCGGAACTCCGCGCTAGCCCCCTGTGCTTTAACCTGGCCCATGCCGAGGACTGGCTGGTGATCGGGGTGGCCTGGCGGGTGGCGGTAGGGGTCGATCTGGAGCAGGTCCGCCCCCTGGATGACCTCGAACGTGTGGCGCGGCACCACTTCACGCCCCAGGAACAGGCAGCCCTACTCACGCTCCCTGCTGCACAACGCCTGCGCGCTTTTTATGCCTGCTGGACGCGCAAAGAAGCCGTCGTCAAGGCGACGGGCGCAGGGCTGAGCGCCGCCCTCACCCGCGTTGAGGTGAGCCTGGCCCCAGGTGCCCCCGCGCAAGTGCTGCGGCTGGGGGCGCAACTGGCCCCGGCCTGGACGCTCTTTTCTTTTGAGGTTGCAGAGGGCTGGCAGGGCGCCCCTGGCCGCGCCGCAAGCCGGGCTGGAGGTGCTGCGCTTCGACCTTAGGAATGAGCATTAAATAACCTCCGCAAATGGCACAGCGGTGTAATTCCATTGCGGCAAATAAGCATCGAAGGGGATGGGCAGATTTTTCTTGAAATC
>JAAUUD010000412.1 GCA_012031655.1 Anaerolineae bacterium
GGATGAACCAGACCAAGACGGGTGGCCAGCAAAGCCAGCAGCCAGGCCCCGGCACCAACTGCCATGCCAATCGCGGCGGTGAGCCAGATGCTGGTGGCGGTGGTCAGGTCGTGCACCCGGTTTTCGGCACGGTAGATCACCCCCGCCCCCAGAAAGCCGATCCCGGTTACCACATTGGCCGCCACGCGGGCCGTCTCGGAGTTCGGGAAGGCTTGCAGCGAGAGCGCGGTGAACAGCGCTGCCCCGACCCCCACCAGCATATGCGTGCGTAACCCGGCGTCTTTGTCGCGTTTTTCCCGGTCCAGGCCAATCACCATGCTCAAAATGCTGGCGATGACCAAATGACTGGCCATCACCAACTGCTCTTCAAAGGACATTCCAGCCCCCCTTTCTGCCATCCAGCGTTATTGCTGGCGCTCGTCTCCGCTCCAGATGCCGCCCGTGTGATACCGAAAGGCCCAGTCCCGCCAGTTCAGGCGCAGGTCTTTTTCCGGCTGTTGCCGACCCGGGAAGCGCGGGGCGTGCGTCTGGCCGTAGTTCAAAAAGGCCACCAGCAACACCCCGCCCACGGTGTTCCCCAGCAAGACCGGCACAAAAAAGGTGCTAAAGACTTCCCATAGCGCGGCCTCGCCACTAAAAACCAGGTACATCCCCTCGCAGGCGCCCACGATGCAGTGATACAGGCCCACCGTCGGGATGAGATACATGATCAAAAAGACGCTCAGGAAGCGCGTGATGGAATCGCGCACGGCATGGATAATCCACACCATGCCTGCCACCAGCCATCCCGCAAAAATGCCCTTCACAAACAGGTCCATCCAGTTAAGTTCCAGGGCGTGCAGGCCGATTTCTGTGCCAACGGCCTGCGCTTCGGGGTCCAGAACGCCCGTGGTGGCCAGCACCAGCGCCACCAGGGTCGCCCCCAGCAGGTTCGCGCTCAACACCAACCCCCAGATGGTCAGCAGGGCGGGCAGGCTCGCCAATCGGGTGAGCACCAGCGTCACGGGTGTGAGGGTGTTTTCGGTAAATAGCTGATAGTGGCCCATCACAATGAAGATAAAGCCAATGGGGTAGAGCAGGTTGCCAATCACTGCGGCACCTTCGGGCGGAATGGCCGCCGTGAGCGCCGCCCGCGACATAAAGGAAAGACCAATCGACAAGCCCGCCGCCAACCCACTAAAGAACAGGATGCGCGGCGAACGGCTGAATTCCTCATCTGCGGCGGCCACAATACGCTGAAAAATTTCATCCGTAGAGAACAGGTCGCGCACGGCTCGCCCGCCTGCCGGGGCGCCACTCTGAGAGCGGTCAATAGCGGCGGTGGTTTCGTCGGCCTCTTCACTGCTGCCGTGGTTATCCAGGTCATCAATCAGGTTTTTCTGGCCAGCATGCGGCGGCTGATGCTGCTGGGTATCGAGCGCAGTGGCGCCTCTTTGATGCTTCGTCAAGGTGCTTCTCCCATCCCTCTCCTTGAGCGTTGATCCCCAGGGACGCCTGCCCCCCAAACAGCCGGAACCAAAGCCCTTCTCACTGAGATAGCCCTTAGTGTAAAGAATGTTCTGGCGCGGCAGAGTGGATGAAGCGCCACATTTTGACTGTCCAGGGGGCCAGCCTGGCCTGGACCCGTTGGCCCACACCAGGATTCCCCCAAAGTGCGGGCAGGAAGGCGCCAGCTTGTGGTTGTGGCTGCGGGGGGAAGTCCGCTAGTCTGAGGCCAGCACTGTGTTGGGCCTCTGCCCTCATCAACCAAGAAAGAAGGATTTTCCCATGTCTCAGCAACCAGAACTCCCCATTGAATTTACGATGGACATCCCAGACTCGGATTCGGACATGGACTATTATGTGATGCTGGAAGACCGCGTGAGCGACCTGGCACGCGGCCATACCGACATCACCGGTGCGGCGGCCACCCTCAGCCAGCCCGCCGCCGGGCGCGAAACCGCCTACATCTTTGCCGCCAGCGTGGTCGTTTACATGCGACCGAACAACATCAACGCCACCGAAAAACACGACAACCCAGCCCAGGCGCTCAAAGGGGCGCTGGATGCAATCGAGCGCCAGGTGCGCCAACAGCGCGGCAAGCTGCGCGAAGACCGGGGCAGCCTGGATGACCTCTGGAGGGCGCAGGTGGAGGCAGATCCGTCTTTTGATGAAGACGACGCCACCCCCTAGCATAAGATTTCCCCCGCCGCCGCACCCATTAGCCGGTGCGGCTTTGGCGGGCGATGGCCTCTGGGAGCGCATTAAACGACGCCTGGAACTGGTTGGCCCCTTCGCGCTGGAGCGCCTCGCCCACCTCCAGAAGATTGATGCCCAACTGCACCAATTGATGCAGGTCACGGTTGGCCTGTTCCGAGCGTTGCTAACTGCCCGTTTTCCAGAAGACCACGGTTCAGGGCATCCAGCCAGATCGCCTGCCCGTAGGGTTCCAGCGCGTGCAGCTTGGTCATCCGGTTTTCCTGACCTAGGGCCTTCAGGCACGCTGCTGCAAGGCACGCTCCGCTGCCTGCACGATGTGCTCAGGCATCAGGCCGTACTTCTGAAAAAGCTGCTGCGGCTCACCAGACTCGGCATAGTGGTCCATAATGGCCACAAAACCCATCGGCACAGGATGGTGCAGCGCCACAATCTGTGCCACCGCCGCCCCCAGGCCGCCAACAATGCTGTGTTCCTCGGCGGTCACGATGGCGCCGGTTTCCTGCGCGGCGCGGAGGATGGCCGCCTGGTCAATCGGCTTGACGGTGTGCATATCCAGCACACGCGCGCCGATTCCACGCTGGGCCAGCATGGCCGCTGCTTCCAGGGCCGCCGCCACCATCAAGCCGCAGGCAATCAGCGTGATGTCCGGGCCATCGCGCAGTTGCACCGCCTGGCCGATCTCGAAGGTGCGCTCCGGCGGGTGAACCCGTGGCGCCGGGGGGCGGCCCGTCCGCAGATAAACCGGGCCAGTGTGGGCCAGCATCGCGCGCGTGGCCCAGCGTGTCGCCACCTCATCTGCCGGGACCAGCACCGTAAAGCCGGGAAAGGTGGCCGCCAGCGCCAGGTCTTCGATTGCCATCTGGCTGGCGCCGTCCTCGCCCACGCTAATCCCGCTGTGCGAGCCGACCAGCTTCACGTTCAGGCGCGGGTAGGCGATGCCCATGCGAATCTGGTCGTAGGCGTTGCCCAGCAAAAAGGCCGCAAAACTGGCTGCCAGGGGCAGCTTGCCCGCCGCTGCCAGCCCGCTGGCCACGCTCACCAGGTTGCTCTCGGCAATCCCCAGGTTAAAAAAGCGCTCAGGGAAGGCCTCCCCAAAGGCCCGGGTGCGGGTGGAGTCGCTCACATCTCCATCCAGCACCACGATCTGATCATTTTCCTGGCCCAGCCAGGCCAGGGTTTCGCCAAAGGCATCGCGCGTGGCGGCGCCCTTTTCCATTCCAATGGGCTGTCCAAGTTCCATAAAAGTTAACCTTCTTTTTCGGCTTGCTGGCGGCTGGGGCGCTCCAGTTCGGCCAGGGCGCGGCGGGCTTCTTCTTCCGAAAGGGCTTTGCCGTGCCCGCGATTGACCGTATTGGCCTCAAAGGGCGAGAGGCCGCGCCCCT
>JAAUUD010000413.1 GCA_012031655.1 Anaerolineae bacterium
CATCTGGCGCCCCGCCTCGCCAGCCCCGGCAGCCAGCACCAACTGTTCGCCGGTTTCATCCAGCAGGTAGATGTGGGCATGGTAGAGGGTAAAGCGTTGTTGGGTCAGGTTACTGACGTTATCCAGCAGGCGTTGCACGTCCAGCACGGCGGCTGCTTCGGCACCTACCTCGGCCACTGTCTGAAGTTCGTTCGCACGCTGGGTCATCTGTTGCGTGAGCTGGATACGATCCAGCGCCGCTGCCACCTGCTCGGCTGTGTTGCGCAGCAAGCGCAAGAAGAGCGGGGTATATTCGTCGTGCGGCATCTCGCTGTAGAAAGTCAACAGGCCCAGGAACCGTGCACCAATCGCCAGCGGAGCCAGCACGAACGAGGCGATCTGCTGCTGCTGCAAGGCCTGGCTGCTGGCCTCCGTGAGGCGGGAGTCCTGCGCCACATGGGGCACCACCACCAGGTTCCGCCGATCCAGCAAGGCCAGCTGGGGCATCTCAGAGAGTGCAAAAATATCTCCAACCTGTGTGCTGCCCTGCACCCGCCAATCGGCCAGGACCATCGCATACTGGGCTTTTTCTGGGTTTTCGGTATCCAGCACCAGCAGCGCAAGCGAAAGCTCCTGCTCTGTAACCACTTGCTGGCGCACCGCCAGGAGGAGTTCTTCCGCAGTGCGGGCCGCGTTGATGGCCCGGCTTAGCTCAAAGAGGACGCGGGCTTCCTGGCGGGCACCTTCTGCTTCGTTGAAGGAGCGCGCATTTTGCACCGCGATGGCCACCTGAGAAGCCAACGTAGACTTAATCTGAATGTCTTCGGCAGTAAAGCGGCCCCGTTGCTCGCTTTGCACGTCCAGCACACCCAAAACCTCATCCCCCACAACCAGAGGGAGCGCCATTTCAGCGCGGGTATCCGGCAGGAGCGGGTTCGGCAAAAAGCTAGGGTCTTGCGTGGTGTCATTCACAATGATGGGCTGCTGTTCGCGCGCAGCGCGTGCCACCAGGCTCACGCCACTGCCCAGCGAGATGCTGTGCCCATGCTTCGTCATGCTTCGCCCCACGCTCCCGGCCCCCGCCTGAAGCACCAGGCTTTCGCCTGCATCGTCAAGCAGGTAGATGTGCGCGTGGTAGAGTCCAAACCGTTGCTTGGTGGAGTTTGCCACATTTTGCAACAGTTGTTGAATATCCAGGGTAGCGGTGGATTCTGCGCTGAGCTCGGCCACCGTTTGGAGTTCACGCGCGCGGCGCCGAGATTGGTCAAACAAACGTGCATTGCGGACTGACGCCGCAATTTGCCCGGCCAGAATTTCGAACACAAAGATGCCGTCTTCAGCAAAGAAGTCCGTTTGGCTGGCCTGCACATCCAGCACCCCCACCACTTGCCCCTGCGCCACCAGCGCAACAGCCAATTCAGAGCGCGTGTCTGGCAACAACGGATGTGGCAAAAAGAGCGGCGAGCGGCGTGTGTCGTTGATAGTTACGGGTTCGCGCGTGCGGGCAGCGTTGGCAACGATGCTCTGTGCGCTATCCAGGGGAATCTGGCGTTGTTCCGCCACCATCTGGCGCCCCACATAGCCCGCCCCTGCCGCCAGGGTCAGCAGGTGGCCGCCTTCATCCAGCAGATAGATGTGCGCGTGATAAAGCTGGAAGCGGTCGCGGGTGAGGTCGGAGACATCTTGTAGCAGGCGCTCCAGGTCCAACAAGGTGCCCACCTGGTTCGAGATATCCACCACGCTCTGGAGGTCTCGGGTGCGCGTTGCAACGCGCGCTTCCAGGGTCCCAACAATCCCAGCCAGTTGGTTGGTCATTTGGCTAAACGAGCGCCCCAGCTCCCCAATTTCATCCTGGCGTTTTTCGGTGCCTGTCTCTTCTTGAACAAATTCGCCCTTGGCCACCGTCGCAGCGAGCTTGTTCAGGCGTTGCACCGGGCGGCTGATGGAAGTCGCCAGCGCGTAGGTCGTCATCGCCACCACAGCAACCAGGCCCACCAGCGCCAGAATGCCGAATTGCAGGGCTTCTCGCACTGGGGCAAATACGGCGCTTTCCTCGCGTACGTTGACCAACAACCAATAATAGTCATCCGGTGCGCCAGGGGGTTGGAGGCGCTGATAGTACATCAGGCGACCGTCCGAGAGGTCGGCTTCCTGAACGCCCTGGCGAGTGGTTTGCAAGCGGCCAAAAGCCTCTTCGCCAATGATGGCTTGCAAGCGTGCCCCGGCAACCCCCCCCGCCGCTTCGATGTTGCTCATAAAACCAAAAACCGCCAGGGGGTTGGCGCTGTTCTTCAGGTAGTAGCCTTCGCTATTGACGAGGAAGGCTTGTGCATCATCTGCGTTGGGCTGCACAAGCTCCAGCAAGGACTGCACGTTGACGTTCAGCACCACCACCGCCACCAGCGATGAGCGCCCCTGCCCATCCTCGATGTAAACGGGTGTTCCGTAGCGCAAGCTGGGCACTGTGGTGCCTTCTGGCAGCGAACCTTCGATGGCAGATGGGCTGCCTTCCTGGTTCAGGTCCAGCGCCGAAATGTACAGTTCGCCTTCATCCAGGCGGATGGTCTCCCGAAAGTAGCCACGGTCGGATTTGTCTTGCAATTGTGCGCGCGGGATGACGATGGGCTGCTGCTGGGCAAAGTCATAATCCACCCGCACCAGCTCCACCCCATCACCACTCAGCACGCGCAACTGGTCGTAGACGGGCCGCGAAGCAGAAAGCGCCACAAACTCGGCTTCCAACAGGGTTTGCAGGGCGCTGATCGCGGCCTCATCACCAAGGGCCAGCGCCGCAGCCAATTCTTCAATGTGAGGATCGGCAGCAATCAAGCGCGTGTCCGCCTCTAGCCCTTGCAGAAAGGCCACCATACTGGTGTTTTCGGCCAGGAGGTCGTTGCGTTCTTCTTTGTCCAGCTCATCTTGCAGGGTATTGGTCCAAGCCTGGAGCAAAAAGCCCCCAACCAGCACCACAGGCAACACCGCCAGCAGCAGCACCCGCCGCACCTTCACCTACGTGTATGTGAAGGATAATGCCGCGCTGCTGCTCACGCCCGACCTGCTGCCCAGCCAGGCCCAGGCCTATGAATCCGCGCTGAACGGCCTGAGCTAAACGCTGTTGTGCGTACAGGCACAGCATGGAGGTCGCTACGCCAAAAAGCGTGGCAACCCATGTTCCCTCACCCATAAAGGCAGAGGGGTGAAAAAGGGCCGCAACGGGTGTTTAAAGTCCCACGGTAGGCTTGTGCGGTACGTGTAGGGGCGGACCGGTGCGTCCGCCCAGACGAACGGCTTCGTGGCTGCGAACTGGCAGCAGCAGATCGCCGCTACTGAGTCAGCGGTTGATATTCCGGGTGGCGCTGGATGTACTTGACCACATACGGGCAGATCGGCACCACACGCAGATTCTGCGCCTTGGCATATTCCAGGGCCGCCTTGACGACCTTCCCGGCGATGCCCTGACCTTCATGGGCCGGGGGCACTTCGGTGTGCGTGAAGTAAATCGTGCCGTTGTCTAAGCGATAATCCGCCAGGGCCAGGCCGTCGCCCAGGTCAATTTCAAACGCCGCGCCGCCGCGTTGTGGACCGCTTCC
>JAAUUD010000414.1 GCA_012031655.1 Anaerolineae bacterium
GGCCCTGGCTGCCCTGCCGGATGCCCGCCCGGTCATGAACGCCAATGGCCTGGTGGCGCTGTACACTGCTGCAACAGACCGCTATCCGCATGCGGTGCTGGGCGATGCATTAGAGGGTGGGGCGCTGGTCATCCTGGCGACCCAGGCCGGGGAACTGGCCCTGCACAGCCGTGTTGACTTGCCGGCCAGCGCGGTTTTTGAGGGGGTAGCGCCCTTCTGGGCAGACCTGGATGTGGATGGCCTCCCAGAAGTGGTGACGACGGTTAGCGCAGCGGGAGAAGGGGCGCGGTTGCGGGTTTATCGTGCGGATGGTGCGCCCCTGACCGAAACACCGCCGATTGGCCTGGGTTTTCGCTGGCGGCATCAACTGGCAGTGGCGTTTTTTGATGACGGAGAAACCCCCTTGCTGGTGGAGGTGCGAACGCCACACCTGGGCGGGGTGGTTGGGTTCTGGCGCCTGGAGGGGGACATGTTGGTTGAAGTCGGCAACCTGCGCGGCTACACCTCGCACCTCATCCGCTCGCCGAACCTGGATATGGCGGTGGCGGGCGACTTCAGCGGCGATGGGCTGCCGGAAATCGTCCTGATGAACAGCGACAATCCTTCTGAGGTGGTGGGCTTGCAATTTAGCGCCGCCGATGGCGTGCTGGAAGCCGCTTTTCGGTTGCAGAGCGCGCCCCTGAGCACCAATTTTGCGCCGGTGCACTTGCCAGATGGGCGGCTCGTGCTGGGGTATGGCACAGAAGCAGGCACCTGGGAAATTGGGTTGGGGGCAGAGGGCGCGGCTTTTTCCCCCGGCAACTGATTTGTGTTAGAGTTGCCAGAGTTACAGCATCAACAAGGGAATGCTGACCTATGATCAAGACGCGAACCCGTAAGCTCCTGCGCGACATCACCGCCCGCAAGACGCGTACCCTGCTTGTTTCGCTGAGTATCTTTATTGGCGTGCTGGGCGTGGTGACGCTCTACTCGCTGGGGGACATCACCACCCGCACGCTCGAAGCCGCCATTGATACCGAACGGTTGGCCATGGTGCGCACCTATCAACTGCTGGACGATGCCGACGCCACCCTCGACCACGCTGCCTATCTGGAGCAGCTTCAGCAGCTGCCGGAAGTCGAAGCGGTGCAATTTCTGGGTATTCGGGCGGCCTACTGGCAAGCTGCGGGCGAAGAACGTTTTTCAGAAGCCCGCGTCTTTAGCTACGCCCAGCCCTTTGATGCGTTGCCACTGGAGCCGGTGAGCCTGATTGAGGGGCGCTACCCGGTGGCGGGCCAGCGTGAAATTGCGGTGGAGCGGCGCTTTGCGAACGCGCACGGCGTGGGCCTTGGTGATACCCTGACCTTACGCATGCTGGGCGGGGAGGTGGAAGCGGGCGCGGTGGCGCGCACGGCGGAATGGACCATCGTGGGCACGGTTTTCAGCCCTATCAATATCCGATGGTGCCAGGGGCGCCGCCGCCCATCCTGGGGGAGAACATGCTCTTTGCGGCGCCGGAGGATGTCGTCGTGATCACGGGCCTGGATGGCTTTAACCTGCTTCTGTCGCGCTACACGGCTTTTGAAGCGGCCCAGGCCAATGTTCCGACGCTGGAACGGGTGCTGAGCGAGCAGACGCCTTATCTTCCCTTCCTGAGCTTGCAGGACGACCCCGAAAATAACTCCTTTGTGCAGCAGACCCGCACCTTTAGCAACGTCTTTGCGTTGCTGGCTTACATCGCGCTGTTGGTTTCTGGCTTTCTGGTGTTTAACGTCGTCAATGCCATCATCAACGAGCAGCGCCGCCAGATCGGCATTATGAAGTCGCTGGGCGCGCGGGAGGAAGACACTTTCTTCATTTATACCGGCATGGCGCTCGTTTATGGGGTGATTGGCGTGGTGCCGGGGGTGCTGCTGGGCATCCCAGCGGGCTTTGTGCTGGCAGAAGGGCTGGCGCCGCAGTTCAACATCTTTATTGATGCGTTTATGCTCTCGCGGGATGGCATCCTGTTGGGCATGGTGATGGGCCTGCTGGTGCCGGTGCTGGCGGCTTTCATCCCGGTGCTGAGCGGGATGCGCGTGACCATTCTGGAGGCCATCACGGACCTGGGGATTGACGCCAGCTATCGCCTGGGGCCACTGGCACGCCTGGTTGACCTGCTGCCGCTGCCGATGAACATTCGGCAAGCCTTCCGTAACACACTTCAAAAAAAGGGCCGCCTGGCCCTGACCATGATCACGCTCTCGCTGGCGGCGGGGTCCTTCATGGGCATCTATGCGATGATCGTCTCGCTGAATGCCATTACCGACAACATCTTCGACACCTTTGGCCAGCAGATTACCGCTGTGCCCAACGATCAACAGGATTTTGAGGACTTGCGCCAATTGCTGGTTGAAGCGCAGGTGCCGGGCATCCGCAGCGTGGAGCGCGGCACCTGGGTCGCGGTCTCGATTGAAGGCTATACGCCCCAGGCCATTGGGACCTCGCCGCCAGTGCTCTATTCCTTCGGCTTTGACTACGCCAGCTATCCTATCATCAACTTCAACCTGCGCGAGGGCACCGCCTGGGAGGATGACCCCAACCGCGAAGGTGTGGTGATCACCGCCGGGGTGGCGGATAGCATGGACAAGTCCGTTGGCGATACGGTGCGGGTCAATGCGGGCAGCACCCAGCGCGAATACGAGATTATCGGCGTCTCGACCTATCCGTTTGACTCCATCTGGTTTACCTGGGATGAACTGGCCTGGCTGGGTGGGCAGGTGCGTGGCGCGCGAGGGCCGAATGACTACGTTGCCACGCTCGCTTTGACCAACGACGCGGCAGCGGCCCCAACAAGCACGCCAGCCGTTGGTATCAATGCGGGGGCGTTGCCCTTTTTGCAGATTGCGGAGGGGACTCCGCTGGAATTCGGGGCTGATGAAGTGATGATCACCTCGGAACTGGCTGAACGGGACGGGCTGGCGGTGGGCGATACGGTGACCCTTCAGGGGGCTGACAGGGCTGAATCCTTTACCGTCAGCGCTATTTTTAGCCTGCCGGCGACCCTGCAACAGCCGGACCAACCCGCCGAACTGGTGGCGCTGGATTTTGAACGCCTGGTCGCGCTGGAGGGGGTTTCTCTGGATGGCGAGCCTATCTCGAACACGCTCGAAGTCATCATGGCGGCAGAAGACCCGAACGCCGCAGCCGTAGCCGATCAGATCAGCCAGATTAACGAGGTCTTTCTGGCGAACGGCATCAACGCGAACTTCACCAACTGGCAGGAAAACGCCGAGTTGATTGGGCAGTTGATTGTGACGGCAGGCTTTGTGCTGAACATCGCGGCCACGCTGATTGGGCTGGTGGGGGCGATTGGCCTGCTCTCCACCCTATCCATGGGCGTGTTTGAGCGCCAGAAGGAAATTGGCGTGATGCGTTCAGTAGGCGCGCCTTCCAGCGCGATTGCACTGCAATTCCTCACGGAAGGCTGGATTGTGGGCGTCATCGCGTGGGTGATTGGCCTGCCAATCAGCTACTACCTGAACCTGATCCTGATCAGCGCTTTCGACTTCCAGAACATCCCTGGGGTGCAGTATC
>JAAUUD010000029.1 GCA_012031655.1 Anaerolineae bacterium
TCACCTTCAAGTATTCGTATCAGTTCGACGGCCAAGGAGCCGAGCTTACGGTTATCGACGACCTGGAAGACGGTGCGGTGAAAACCTATAAGGACGAATTGCTTCTGACCTCCATGGCGAAAGAGACGTCGGTGCTCTCGTCCTATTCCTACTCGAGCGGGAAGGTGTCCGAAGTGAAAGTCACGCGGCTCGGCAGGCCGATCCACGTTTACTCGTATGCCTACGCGGCGGGGAGCACGATCGTTACGGACGAGACCGGAGTGGTCCGGACCTATGGCGCGAACAAGAAATTGGCCCGGTTAGACCTCCGGTTGATTATCCCGGTTGGCAAGCTGGCTATCGCGCTGTTTTTTGATGCCCGCTTGCCCCTGCAAGCCCTTATCGGCCAGGTTGGGCACCACCAGGGGGCAGCGGTGGTGCCTTTGCCGCACCCTTCCGGGGCCAGCACCTGGCATATGCAACCCGCAAACCAGGCATTGATTGCACAGGCCATCGAACATTTGCGCCAGGTACGTCAGCAGGAACAGCTCTAGCTCATAAAATCCTGTAAACACAGCATTAAGCTCTGGTAAATTGGCTTGCTTTTGGCCAGGCACCTGCCCTAGACTGCTGCGTGGGATCCCGATCAGGGCCAGTTCCCAGAGGGGAAGTTTGCGTTAATTCATGAACCCAGAGAGGATGTAGCAAGATGTGGATGCGTTTTGTCGGTATGCTGAGTGTGCTGATGAGTTTGGTGCTGGGCGTAGCAAGTGTTGCGGCGCAATCGCCGGCCACAACCCCCGAACCGAGCGCTGATGACCCCAACTTTTTGAGCCTGGTCATCTTGCGGAGTGGCGTGCCTTTTGAAGGAACCCTGGCAGGCACCGATGGCGGGCTGCTGATGGTCTTCAATGCCACGGAGGGTGATGTGGTGACGCTGAGCGCGATCCAGACCGAGGAGAGCGACCTGGACCCGGTGCTGGTGGTGATGGACCGTTTTGGTGCGGTGCTGGCCTACAATGACGATGACTTTGCACTGGACACGCCCTTGGCCTCGCGCATTCAAGGCCTCACCATCCCGTTTACCGACACCTACTTTGTGCTGCTGAGCAGCTTTTTTAACCTGCGTTCCAGCGATGAAGAGGCGCTGACTGCCGAGCCGGAAACCCTGGCCTTCACCGCCCTGTTGGAGGGCAACATCCAACCGACCGAGTTGGCGGAGGACGAGTTCTTCTACACCACGGCGGTGCTGACCCAGGGCGAACCCTTTGCCTTCGAGATCAACGAGGAGCGCGAAGTCGGCTTTCTGGAGTATGTGGGCACGGCAGGCGAGCGGGTGACGATTGATCTGGTCTCGCCAGAGGACTTCCTGGATACAGTGCTGATGGTCTTTGACCGCAACGGGACCCGCCTGGCAGCCGACGATGATGGCGGCGATGAACGCTTAGCGGCCCGTGTGACGGACCTGGAACTGCCCGCCGATGGGACGTATCTGATCTTCTCCACGCTCTACGATTTCCCTAACCTGCCAGAGTTGGCGGCGGAAGAACAGCCCACTCGCCAGCTAGAAGTGGTGGTGAACGCCGCGAAGTAAGCACCCGTTAAAGCGGAGAGACGCTATGGGTGGCCGCCGCCTTGCGGGGTGGCCGCCCTTTTTAGGTTCCTGTGGGTGTGGCGGAGTTATCGCTTTTCTGCATCAGATGGTTTATTATTTGTGCCCAGAGTAGCGGATGCTATTTGTTGAAGTAGGCGGCCCGATGGGAATACAGGATCAAGACCTCGCTGGGAAGATCATCAAGAGCTACGAACTGCGCGACATGATCGGGAAAGGGAGTTTTGGGGCAGTCTATAGTGCCTATCACATCCCGGTCAAGCGCGATGTCGCTGTGAAGGTGATTTTGCCTGAATATGCCAATCACCCGGACTTTATCCGACGCTTTGAGAGCGAAGCGCAACTGGTCGCACGGGTGGAGCATCCCTATATCATTCCCCTTTTTGACTACTGGCGCGAACCCAACAGTGCCTTTCTGGTGATGCGCTATCTGCGCGGGGGCAGCCTGCGCGATCTGCTGAGCAACCAGGGGCCGTTGGATGTGGAGGTGGTGGCGCGCATTCTGGACCAGGTCACGGCGGCGCTTACGGTGGCGCATAACCAGGGCGTGGTTCACCGCGACCTCAAACCGGGCAACATTCTGCTGGACGAACAGGGCAACGGCTTTCTGGCGGACTTTGGGATTGCCAAAGATTTGCGGATCGCCAGCGATGCTACGCTACAGGGGGCTTTGGTTGGCTCTCCTTCGTACCTCTCGCCGGAGCAGGTGCGCTCGGAGGAAGTCTCGCCACAGGCGGATATTTACAGCCTGGGGATTGTGCTCTATGAAATGCTCACGGCCACCAAGCCCTTCTCAGAGGACAGCGGCATTTCTATGTTGCTGATCCATCAGCTCAACGACCCCCTGCCGAATGTGCGCGATAAAACGCCCCGACTTTTCAGAAGAAGTCAACAAGGTGATCCAGCGGGCCACCGCCAAGGACCCAGCCAATCGCTACCCGAACGCGGTGACCATGGCTGCTGCTTTTCGGCGGGCTGTGCAGCGCACCGAGCGCGTGAGCGCCGACGTGGCGCCCGAAACCCGGACCCTCCTGCCGCCCTTAAAAGGCTTTCAGCAGGATGGCCCCTCGCCGCTGCCTTCTTCCCTGAACGTTGAACTGCCGGAGCCAGAAAACCCCTACAAAGGGTTGCGCCCGTTCCAGGAGGCCGACGCGCTGGACTTCTTTGGGCGCGGCACCCTGATCGAGCGCCTGGCCAAACGGATGCACGAAGACCACCCCCTGGCGCGTGGCCTGGCCGTGGTTGGTCCCAGTGGCAGCGGCAAGTCCAGCGTGGTCAAGGCGGGACTCATCCCTGCCTTGCGGCAGGGGGCATTGCCCGAATCAAAACATTGGTACATTGTGGAGATGGTGCCGGGGCACCGACCCTTCGAAGAGCTGGAGGCGGCCCTGCTGCGGGTGGCGGTTAATCCACCTGCCAGTTTGCTGGGCCAGTTGATGGAAGACGAACTGGGCCTTTACCGGGCTGTCAAACGCGTGTTGCCCGATGACAACCGCACCGAGCTTTTGCTGCTGATTGACCAGTTTGAAGAAGTGTTCACCGTTACGGAAGATGAAGACCTGCGGCGGCGCTTTTTGCTGAGCCTCATCCGCGCCGTCGAAGAGCCGCGCAGCCGGCTGCGCCTGATCATCACCCTGCGCGCGGACTTCTACGACCGCCCCTTGATGTACCCCAACATCGGGGAGGTGCTTCGGCAGCGGACCGAAGTCGTGTTGCCGCTCAACCCGCGCGAACTGGAAGAGGCCATCAGCGCCCCGGCGATTCGGGTGGGCGTGGTGCTGGAAGAAGGGCTCTCCCGGGAAATCGCCAACGCGGTGGTTCAGCAACCGGGCGCATTGCCCTTGCTGCAATACGCCCTCACGGAGCTTTTCGCCCGGCGCCGCGAGCGCACCATGACCTTTGAGGCGTATCGTGAGCTGGGTGGCGTGACGGGTGCGTTGGCACGGCGGGCCGAAGAACTCTACGACGGGATGAGCTCGGAAGAAAAGACGGCCACACGGCAGCTCTTCCTGCGTCTGGTGACCCTGGGCGAAGGGACCGAAGACACCCGGCGCCGGGCCTTGCAGCGCGAACTGATGGCGCTCAAGGTCAACGAAGAAGCGTTGGGCCGGGTGATCGAGCGGTTCGGGAAGTTCCGTCTGCTGACCTTTGACCACGACCCAACCAATCGCGAGCCCACGGTGGAAGTGGCCCACGAAGCGCTCATTCGCCAGTGGGAGCGCCTGCGCGATTGGATCAACGAAGAGCGCGAGGGGCTGCGCCTGCAACGCCGCCTGACCTTTGCCGCCAAGGAATGGATCGCTGCCGGGCACGACCCCAGCTTTCTGGCCACCGGGACGCGCCTGGTGCAATTCGAAGAATGGCAGGCCCGCACAGACCTGGCCCTCACCGACGAGGAAAGCTGGTACATGAACGCCAGCATCGCGGAGCACCAGATTCAGGCCGCCCGCGAAGCCGAACGCGAACAACGCGAGCGCGAACTAGAAGCACGTTCGCGGCGCTTCTTGCGTGCGCTGGCGGGCGTGGCCCTGATTGGGGCGGTAGTGGGGATTGGGCTGGCGATTTTCGCCTTTTTGCAACGCTCCGAAGCCCAGGACAACGCCGAACGCGCCGAGCGCCAGCAGGCGATTGCAGAAGCCAACGCCGAAGAAGCACTCCGACAGCAGGAGATCGCGCAAAGGGCTGCCAGCGAGGCGCAAAGCCTGGCGCTGGTGGCCAATGCCCGTAACGTGCTGCTGAACGAAGACAACCCCAACCTGGCCCTGGCGCTTTCCATTGAAGGCAGCCAGGTTTTTCAGCCGCCGCTCATCGAGGTGGAACGAACTTTAGCGACCACCGTGTATTCGCCCGGGGTGCGCTACCGCTGGAGCACTGAGGCTTCGATCAATGCGGTTGACCTTAGCCCGAATGGGGCGTTGGCCGCGTTGGCGGCCTCGGATGGTGCCGTGATCCTTTACGCTACGGCCACAGGCGAGGAGGTCATGCGCCTGGAGGGGCACGCCGAAAGCGTGAAACGGGGTGGCCTTTAGCCCAGATGGCAACCAAATCCTCAGACGCATCAACGGACGGCACCGCCCGCTTATGGGACGGTGGACTCTGGCGCACCTGATTGCTCACCCTGGAAGGCCACGCGGATCAGGTGAACGTGGCCGCCTTTACGCCTGATGGCCGCTATGCGGTCACGGCTTCTGGCCTCACCCGCGCCCAGCAAACCCCGGTCGAGGTTTCGGTGCGCTTCTGGGACCTGGAAACAGGCGCAGAGGTGCAGCGGGTCGAAGGGCATACAGGCGGCATCACTGCCGTGAGCTTTAGCGACGATGCCGCTTCATGGCGACGGGGTCCGCCGCGCAGGACCGCACGGTGCGTGTTTGGGACCTGGAACGCGAAGACAACCCCAACACGCCCGAAAATGAGCTGCAAATCTTCCAGCGAGACTCGGTGGGGGGGTTGATCCGTACCGTGGCGATGTCGCCGGATGGCTCCGAAGTGATGTCCGCCAGCTTTAGCGCAGCGACCAGCGGCCTCATCCAGCTCTGGAACGTGCAGACCGGCATTCAGCAGCGCCGCTTTTATGGCCATACCGATGTCATTTCAGGCCTGGCCTTTCACCCGGACGGTCAGCATATTGTTTCCGCAGGCTGGGATGAAACCATCCGCCTCTGGGATATTCAAACCGGGGTCGAGCAGCAGCGCTATGCCGCGCACAACGACAACATCCTGGCGCTGGCCCTGAGTAGTGACGGGCGCTATGCCCTGGTGGGGGTCGGCAACACGGAGTTTGAACCGCAGGATACCGCCGCTTATTTCTGGGACTTGCAGGACCAGGCCGAAGTCATGGCCCTGCGCAACCAGGCCGATTGGATCTGGGCAATTGATTACAGCCCCACCGGGCGCTATATCGCGTCGTCGGCAGGCTCGCTGTTTACCCCAAATGGCGACAACAGCGTGGCCATCTTCGATGCCGAAAGTGGCGAGGTGTGGGTGCGCCTGGAAGGGCATACCAACACGGTCCACACCCTCGACTTTAGCCCCAGCGGGGAGCTGCTGGTTTCTGGCGGGTGGGATAGCGAGGTTATCCTGTGGGATGTGGCCAGTGGTGCGGAGCTACGGCGCTTCCCTGGCCACCTGGAGCAGGTGCAAAGCGTCCGCTTTAGCCCGGATGGCCGCTATTTGCTGACCACCAGCGGCGACCCGCGCAACCCCTCGGGTGTGGAAAACCCCTCCATCGAGAACATGCTCCGCATTTTTGAGGTGGAGAGCGGCGAGCTGGTGCTGGAGATCGATGGCCATGCCGAAGCGGTCAACGCGGCTATCTGGACCGCAGATGGCCAGGGGATCCTCTCTGGCTCCGAAGACCTGCTCATCAAACTGTGGGACTTCCCCAGCGGCGCATTGGTGCGCGAGTTCGCAGGGCATACCGGCGGGGTGCTCAAGCTGGCGCTCAGCCCGGATGGCACGCGCTTTGCGTCCAGCGCCAAAGATAGCACGGTGCGCCTGTGGGACCTGGAAAGCGGCCAGGAGTTGCGCCAGTTCCTGGGGCATACCGGCCAGGTGGTGGGCGTGGCCTACAGCCCGGATGGCCAGTACCTGCTTTCGGGCGGGTCGGATACCTCGGTGCGTTTGTGGAGCATCGAGGACGGCATCGAACTGCGCCGCTACGATGGCCACACCGATTGGGTGGTGGATGTGGCCTTCCACCCGACCGAATTGCTGGCCGCTTCTGGCTCGGATGACCTGACAACGCGCATCTGGCGGATTGATCCCGATGTGCAGACGCTGGTGGAATTTGCCCAGGCCAGCCGCTATATCCCAGTGCTGGATTGTAACCTGCGCCTGCAATACAACGTCCCGGCGCCGGATTGTACGGGCGAAGACCAGGACACCGCCGCCACGGACTAGCCTGCCCCTGGACCTATCCAACGCTTAACATACCTCCCCCGCTTTGCTACACTCTGGAGAGTGATGCAAGCGGGGGATTTTTTGACGTGAAACGAATGCAGATGCTGCACTGGACGCTGGGAATGTTGGCCAGCGCGTTGTTGGTGGTTGCTTGTGGCGGCGAAGCGGACGAGGAGCAGGCTGCCTTGCGCACGGCCACCCCGGCCCAGGTCGCGGTTGCGGCGACTTATGATCCGCAAACCATCGAAGAAGGCGCAGCCAACTACGGTGTGTATTGCATTGCCTGCCATGGCGCGCAGGGGGTCGGGATCGAGGGGCTGGGCTCTAACCTGGCCGAAAGCGAGTTCGTCCACCGCCTGAGCGATGCCGAACTGCTGGCTTTTATTCAAGAAGGGCGCTCTGCGGATCATCCCGACAATGTGAGCGGGGTTGCAATGCCGGCTAAGGGAGGCTTCCCAAGTCTTTCAGTCGCGCAGATCAACACCATCATTGCCTATTTGCGGACGTTACAGGCATTATAAGGACGTCAGGTGAGCGTAGATTGGGGCCATTGGTGAAGGTTTTCACTCCTGTTAGACTCTGGAAGACATAACAACCAATCAGCCAGGGTGTTAACGCATGAATCGATTGAAAATGCTTGGGGTGAGTCTGGCAGCGGCCTTGCTGGTGATGGGCGGGGCGGCGGCTTTCCTGGCCTATCAGGCTTTGGGCGAGGATGCGAGCCAAGACGAGGCCCTTTCTCGCGAGAACTTCGCCGCTGAGATGCGTGCCACGGCCTTGCAGCCACCGGTGGAACTGGTCGATTTTAGCCTGCCCTCCACCACCGGGCAGGATTTCACGCTCAGCGGGCAGGCGGGCAAGGTGGTGCTCATCTTTTTTGGCTATACCACCTGCCCCGATTTTGCCTGCAAACCCTGGCAGAAGTCACGCGCATTTACCGCGAGCTGGGGCCGGAACTCAGCGCCCAGGTACAAACGGTCTTTATCTCGGTAGACCCGGAGCGCGACAGCCTGGACCGCCTGATGCGCTACGTGGCGGGGTTTGATGAGCGCTTTATTGGGGCGCGCAGCGAGGACGACACCTATCGTACGGTGATGCAGCAATTCGGCGCGGTGGCGGTGCGGCAGGACGTTGACTCGGCGCTGGGTTACCTGATGGATCATACCGCCTCGGTGTTCCTGGTGGACCCAGAAGGGCGCTGGTTGTCGCGCTATACCTTTGGCACCCCCTACGAAGACATTCTGCACGATGTTCGGTTGGTTCTGGAAGCCTACTCCGCTTGAAAGGGATTGCAACCATGCAAAAACAGATCGGGTTGGGATTGATGATCTTGGTATTCGCCCTGGCGGCCTGGCCAGTGGCGCCCAGGAAGGTGGGATGGAGATGGACGCCCCCATGCCCCATGTTTATAATGTGTGGGCCATGCCCGCTGCCGAAGGCGAAGCTACAACCCTTTACCTGACGCTGCACAACCCCACCGAAACCCCGCTGGACCTGGTTGGTGGGCGCACGCCCTTCGCGGAAAGCGTGACCCTGCGCGTGGGCCTCCAGGGCGAAACGCTGGAGCGCCTGACCCTGGACCCGGACCAGCCCCTGGACCTCAGCGAAGTGGGGTTAGCGCTGGTTCTGGAGGGGTTGAGCACGGACCTGGCCAGCGGCGATGCCATCCCCGTGACGCTCATTTTTGCCAGCGCGGAGATGGGCGCGACCCTGGAAACCGAGGTCCTGAGCGCGGCGCTGGTGGCGGAAGAAGCGCCCACCTTGCCCGAAGACCTGGTGATTTACGACTTCTGGACCCGCCCGGTGATTGGCGGTGAAGGCGCCATTGGCGCGGCCTACATGCGCATAGCAAACCAGGGCGAAACCGTCCTGAGCCTGGTCGGCGGGGCAACTGAGGCCGCTGCGGTGGTCGAAATCCACGAGATGGCGATGGGCGAGGGCGATGTGATGATGATGCGCCCCATGCCAGCCCTGGAATTGCCCGCCGGCGAGACGGTTGTGCTGGAACCAGGCGGCTTGCATGTGATGCTCATTGGGGTGTCAGAGGACCTGGCAGTGGGCCAGGCCATCCCGCTAACCCTGGTGCTGGAAGATGGCACCGAAGTGACCCTGGCTGTGCCCGTGCGCGACTTGCTGATGGAAGGGATGAGCGGCCACAGCGGCATGGACATGGGCCCCGAAGCCAGCGCGGAGGATTGCGAAACGGAAGCTGAAGCGTTGGAAGCCTGTGTGATTGACCTGGGCATGGCTGAGGATGAGATGGAAGCCACGGCGGAGCCGGGCAACTAGCAAGGGGGCAGCGGTGCGCTGGATAATCTCGCGGGTTGGGCTGGGCCTGACGCTAGGCATTTTGCTGAGCTTGCTGGTGGCCTGCACAGGTAGCCAGCAAGAAGCCGCCACTTCGGTGCCACCGCTCAACCTGCAATTCGTGACCACCAGCACCAACATGACCCTTCAGGAAAACCGGCTGGTGGTGACGCTCTGGCGGGGCGGTGACTACTATGCGGAGGTCGAAAGCCTCCAGGTGCGCGCCCATGACCCAAACCAACCGCAGCATCCGGTGGTTTGGGAAGGGCCAGCCACCGCCTACCCGGATTACGCTATTCCCTATTGGGTAGCCTATCCCGAAGTCTCGGCGCCGGGCTTGTGGCGTTTTGGGTTGACCGTCAAGACGACCCACGGCCAGACGGTTGAGGGAAGCCTGCTGGTTCAGGTGCGGGCAGATGATGCCGGTGTTCAGGTGGGGATGCCCGCGCCGCCCTCCCAGACCCTGGCCCTCAGCACAACTGAACTGCCGCTCTACCAGATTTCCAGCGATGCCGCGCCGCTCCCTGCGCTCTATAGCCAGAGCGTGGCCGAGGCGCTGGTCAGTGGGCGGCCCAGCCTCATCACTTTTGCCACGCCAGGGCTGTGCACCAACCGAATTTGCACCCCCGTGCTCGACTCCACCATCAAGCCGATTGCGGAGCGCTACGGCGAGCTGCTCAATGTGTTGCATGTGGAGGTCTACGACCTGCAAACGTCCCAATATGTGCCGGCCATGGCCGAGTGGGGCCTGAGCTACGAACCCTGGACCTACCTGGTGGATGGGCAAGGGCGGGTATGGGCGCGCTTTGATGGGCCGGTTTCTGTGCTGGAGCTGACCCCGGCCCTGGAAGCGCTGCTGGCAGAAGGCTGAGCCACAGCGGCTGTTTAGCTGGCCGCCGCTGGCGCCTCCCACAAGGGGCGTGGATCGTAGGCAGCCAGCACAGTTTGCCACATAGGGGTTAAGCACGGCAACATGCTGGCGCTGAGGGCGGCTGAAGGGTTGCTGGGTATAGCACAGGCACAGGTAAGCTACCCGCGAGATGAAGGTGCTGCCAAAGACCAGGGTGCAGGCCACTGCATAGCGTTTGACGACGTTGTTCTGGGAGGGCACAAATTCGCTATCCAGCGACTTTTACACCAAAAACACGCGGCTCATGTTGCTTTCGGACAACACAATCGGCGTGTTGAGTGCTCGTTCGCCCATCCGGTCGTATTGCATCCGGTTGAAGGCTGCGCGGAGGAGCGGGTTAAGCTGGTCATCCATGGGCACCACCTGATGCTCCGTGGAACCCCGCCGATAGCACCCGCGTTCCTCATCGCCTGCGGTGCCATAGAGCGTCAGCCAGAGCCGCACGCTGGAGTCGGCGTGGGGCTTCAGGTCTGGCGGAAGATGCGCCCCATGATGAAGCTCGAACGCCCGTCTTCGGCGCGGAAGGTGTCGTAGATCCACCTACAGATGCGCTCCGCGACGCCCTGGAAACTCAACGCCGGTTTGCCTTTAGCTCAAGCCTGAACTAATTTTAAAAAGTATTTTACATTCTCTGTGAGGTCTGCGCTATGCCGATGTAGGCCCCCGCCGATCAGGTAGATCACATCCTGGCCGTAGACATCGCGCATTGTGGGGATGCTCTGCAGGGTCATCCCGCCGCCCGGCGTGGGGAAGATCGGGGCCAGCTGGCCCAGGGGATCGCTGCACCCGGCGGCGATGCTGCGGCATTCTTCTTCGCTAAAGGCAAAGCGTCCGCCGAAGTTCGGGTAGATGCTGGAGTCAGCCCCGGCTAGCCGTTGCATTTGCCCGTACAGGGCATAATGCGCGATGCCGTTGTGCTGGCTGGTGACCATGCTGCCATAAAAAGCGGGGTGGCTGGAGATCGGCAACCCCAGCGCCTCGTCATCGGCCAGGGTGCGCATTGTATCCAGCCCGGCCAGGCCGGGGCAAATGAGGAGCGCCCCCGCCCCGGCCTGCTTGGCAAAGTGGGCACGCTCCAGCACTTCGCCTGCCGGAGCCGTGACATTGGGCATGTACTGGCAGCGCAGCCCGGTCTGTTGATTGGCCCGCGCCACGGCTTCGGCGCAACGCTCCACCCGTTCGTGATAGGGGGCAAAGGGCTGGTCGGTCAGGCTGTGGTCATCTTTGATGATGTCCAGCCCGCCCAGCGCGCAACGGTAGGCGATGTCGGCCAGTTCTGCCGCGCCCAGGCCCATCGGCTTGAGTGCGGTCATCAGCAAGGGACGGGTGGGGACACCCAGCAAGGCGCGCCAGCCCACCACGCCAAAGCGCGGGCCGCGATAGTGACGAGCGAGGCTAGCCGGCAGGTGCAGCTTGGCCACGCGAATCCCCGGCTTGATGCTGATGTTGCCGAAGATTACATTCAGGAGTTGGGGCAGTTCGTGGCCGCCGCTCTCGATGGCGAAGCTGATGGTTGCTACAAACTGATCCGGCTCCAGCGCCGCAAACTCCTCAATCCGCCCGACGATGTGCGTGCGGATGTCGCCATCCGGCACCAGGTCATCGGGAAATTCAACCGTCTGCTCCAGGGTGATGTCGATGGCTTTGGCGCGGGCTTCGGCTTCGTTACCTTGCAGGTGGTAGGTCACCTGAAAGCGCTCGCCAGAGAGGCCCTGCACGGTCGGGCGGATGGGGAGGGTCATAGCGCTTCTGCCTTTGCATCGCTATGGGTGGCTTGCAGGCGCACCCCGGCCAGGTCTTCCTCGGTGATGTTGAAGGGCTGCGCGGTCAGTTTCTCGGCGGCCCGCACCAGCGAGATGGCATCCAGGCCGTATTCCTTCATGAGATAGTGCTGGCTGGCGCCGTGGGCGTAGGTGTCTTGCAAACCGATGCGAATCAGCCGCTTGCCAACGCCTTCTTCAGCCATCAGCTCGGCTGTGGCAGAGCCCAGCCCGCCGATAATGGTGTGATTTTCCATGGTGATGACGCCGTAGCGTGCGTTGCTGATAGCTTCCAGCACCTGTGGATCGTTGAAGGGCTTGTGGGTGGAAATGTGCAGGTGGCTGATGGACAGCCCCTGGCTAGAGAGCACATCCGTGGCGCGCATTGTTTCTTCGGTGCAGATGCCCGCCGAAAGCACGGCCAGCTCGGTGCCGCGCCGCAGCACCCGCGCATGGTTCAGGCGCATGGGTTCATCTTTGGGGAACAGGCGCGGGATTTCGCCGCGCAAAAAGCGCACATACACGGGCCCGTCAATGCTGTGGGCCACATCCAGCACGCTTTCGACCTCGGTGGCATCGCCGGTTTCCAGCACCGTCATGTTGGGCGTGGCGCGCATGATGGACACATCCTCGATGGCCTGGTGCGTCACGCCGCCGGGGGTGGTGATGCCCGGCAGAAAGCCCATAAAGCGCACGGGCAGGTTGGGGTAGGCGATGGACATGGCAAGTTGATCATAGGGGCGGCGGTAGATGAACACCGCGAAGGTGTGGATGTAAGGCTCGAAGCCCTCTCGCGCCAACCCGGCAGCAAAGCCCATCAGGTTTTGCTCTGCCATGCCCAGGGAGAAGAAGCGGTCGGGGTAGGTGTCGCGCCATTTGGCCACCTCGCAGGAGTTGGTGAGGTCAGCGGAAAGCACCACCACGCGCGGCTTATCTGCCGCCCAGCGGATGAAGTTCTCAACGTGTGGGCGTTTGACGATCTCAACCATGCGTTTCACTCCCGTTGCTGGTCAACTTCTCGAAGGCTTCCAGGTGCAGGCGCATCTGGCGCAGGTGCTGGCGCTTTTTGATGTCCTGCTTCAGCATCGCGGTGTAGGCTTCGTCGTAGCGCGTGCGTTCAGCGCCGTCCTTAAAGCGCAGGTAGTGCAGCACCGGGCGCCGATCGTTCATCAGAGGGATGCCGCGTGTGGGGTCGGTGTAGGCCAGCACAAAGGTTGGGCGGCCATCCGGCGCCAGTTCGGCGGGTTCGACCAGTGCATCAATGTCGTGGCCATCCACTGCAAAAACGCGCGCACCAAAGCTTTCCAGGCGGCTGGTCAGCGGCTCGATGTTCATGACGTCAGTCATGGGGCCATCGCATTGCTGCTGGTTGACATCGGCATAGACGATCACGTTATCCAGCTTATAGTAGCTGAGGGCCTGAACGGCCTCCCAGGTCTGGCCTTCCTGAAATTCGCCATCGCTCATCAGGACAAAGACACGCCCGCTTTCGCCCTTCAGGCGGCGCCCCAGCGCAATGCCCCCCGCCTGGCTGAGCGCCTGGGCCAGGGAGCCAGTGGTGGTTGCTACGCCGGGCGAGTGTTCGGCGCCGATCATCTCGAGGGTGGTGCCGTCTTTGTTGAACATCTCCAGGCCCTCCGGCGCCAGGCGGCCCACCTCGATGAGCGCGGCGTAGAGCACCAGCGCATAGTGCGCCGGAGAGAAGATGAAGCGGTCCAGGCCCGGCGCCTTGGGGCCGTTGTAGTCCCCGCCGTTGAAAAAGTTCGGGTTAGCCGGACCCGGCACGCCCATAAAGGGGTGGGGGATGAGCGGCGTGCTGCTGGGGCCCAGGTGCATGATCCGCATATAGAGCGCGGCGAACAGCTCCGCCGAAGAACAGGCCTGGCTGAGGTAGCCGCCGTTGTTCTTCATGACGTGCCCAAAAACCCGCAACCGGATGCTATCTGCTGCGGCCTGAATTTCGGTCTTCCATATGGGGTTGTCTTTCTTCTTGCCGTTGATGATTCCCGTCATCTCCGTCATAGCCTGCTCCTTAATCACTCGCGGTGGGGGTGTCACTCGAATAACCGGCGTAAGTTCTGCTCGTAGGGTGGGTAGACCACGCCTTTTTCGGTGATGATGGCCGTAATGTAGCGGGCGGGGGTCACGTCGAAGGCCGGGTTGCCAACCTCGACCCCCTGGGGCGTGATGGCCACCCCACGGATGTGGGTCACTTCGTCGGCGGGGCGCTCTTCGATCTCGATGACGTCGCCGTGGGGTGTGTTGAGGTCAATGGTCGAAAGCGGCGCGGCCACGTAGAAAGGCACGCTGTTTTCGCGGGCCACCACCGCCAGGTTATAGGTGCCGATTTTATTGGCTGTGTCGCCATTGGCGGCGATGCGATCCGCACCGACCACACACAGATCCACGCCCTCGCGCCGCATATAGTGCCCAGAGGCGCCATCTGCAATGACGCGGTGCGGGATGCCCTGTTGTTGCAGCTCCCAGGCCGTGAGCTTGGCACCTTGCAGGCGCGGGCGGGTTTCGTCCACCAGCACCTTGACCGTCCGCCCCTGCTCGTGCGCCGTGCGGATGATGCCCAGCGCGGTGCCATAGTCCACCGTGGCCAGGCTGCCGGTGTTGCAATGGTGAATGATGGTGGCTTGCTGCGGGATGAGCTCCAGCGCATTGAGGCCGATGGATTTGTTGGTGGCGATGTCTTCTTCCGCGAGGCGGTGGGCGGCGGCCAACGTCGCTTTTTGCAGCGCCGAGACGCTGTTCAGGGCCGGGTCGGCCAGGGCTTGCTGCACCCGGTCCAGGGCCCAGAAGAGATTGACCGCCGTGGGGCGCGAAGCGCGCAGCACCCCATCCGCAGCCTGGAGTTCGGCACGCAGGGTGGCGGCATCTGTGGCGCGGCTATGGAAGGCGGCCAGAGCCCATGCCATAGGCGGCGGCGGCGCCAATGGCCGGGGCGCCACGCACCACCATAGCGCGGATCGCCTCCGCCACATCACGATAATGCGTGTAGGTCAGGTAGTTGGTTTGTTCTGGCAGGGCGCGCTGATCCAGCAGTTGGAGCGCTGCGGTGTCATCCAGCCAGCGAATGCTGCGAAAGCTCATGGTTGCTCGTCCTTGGTCAGGCGCGCTTCAGGCGCCGTAGGGATACTTGGCTTTGCTTTCCTTGATCATCACGATCAGGTCTTCGATAGAGCGCACGCGCTCCCGGTTCATCACCCAGCGCTGGCCAATGTCCAGGGCCTGGCTTTCGCAGGTGGCGCGGCGTTGGGGGTCTGGGATGGCTTCCAGGTCCAGCACATGGGCCAGGCCCAGGATGCGCCGCATCATCTTGGTCCCGCCAAAGCCCGTGGTATCCTGCAACAGGCGGCGGATGTACTTCTCGCGGAATTCATCCGTGTCCCAGTTCTCGCGGTTGAGTTCCTCGTTCCACAGGCGCCGGAACTCCGTCTCAAACACGTTCCACACCTCACGGATGGTATCCAGCAGCCACAGGCGATACTCGGCGCACTTTTCAGGGTCCTCTACGTGGCCGGGTTGCGCGCAATAGGCCAGCGCCAGGTTGCCCAACACGGCACCAATGTCAAACCCCATCGGGCCATAAAACGCGAATTCGGGGTCAATGACCTTGGTTTCGCGCTCGTTGACCATGATGGAGCCGGTGTGCAGGTCGCCATGGATGAGCGCCTGAGCGTGGGTCATGAAGGCTTCTTTGAGCAGGAAAATCTCGCTGCGCAGGCTGTTGTTAGCGCGGATTTCGTCCACCTCCGGCTGAAGTTCGGCGTTCCACTTGTTGCCGGGGTGTTCCATAAAGGGGTGGGTGAACACCAGGTCTTCGGTGACTTTGCACAGCCCGGGGTTGATGTGCTTGGCCATCATTTCTTTTTTGACCTCGTGGGGCAGGTAGAGGTCTGAGGTGTAGAAGAGCGTTCGGGCGATGAACACGCCGAGATGCTGGGCAAAGTGCGGATACACGACCTGGGCGTTTAGCCCCTTGCGCATGATGATGTGCTGGTTGAGGTCTTCCATCACGATTGCGTACATCTCTGGGTCGTGATGGTAGAGCCTGGGCACGAACTCCGGCGCGTAGCGGGCCTCAATCTGGAGCAGGTCGGCCTCGATGCGGCTGCGTTCCAGTGGCATCGGGAAGCTCTCGCCCACCACGCGAGCATAGGGCAGGGCTTGCTTCACGATGACCGTCCGCCCCAGGTTTTGCTCCGCAGAGACGCGATACACCAGGTTCACGTTGCCGTCGGCCAGGTCCACGCCGCGCAGGGTGTCGCCCGGCAAAAAGACGCTGGAGAGCACCTCCGGCAGATTTTTAACATAATCCACCACCGTTGCTTCGGTGAGGGGTTGGTAAGGCATGGTCGAAGTCCTCCGTTCTGGTCAAGTTCGGGGCAGCCGGTTAGCTGCGCCCCCGGAACAGGTAAAAGCTCAGGGAAAGCGAAGCCAACAACACCGTACCTTTGATGACATCCTGATAAAAGTCGCTGATGCCCATCTGGGTGAGGCCGATGAGCAACGCTTGCACATAGAGCGCGCCCAGCACCGTCCCAAAGACGTTGGGGCGGCGCGCACCCAGCACCGCAAAGCCAAAGAAGGTCGCCGCCACCCCGTCCAACAAGGTGTCTGCCCCGGCGCCAATCGAGCCGCGCCCGGTAAACGAGGCAATCACGATGCCTGCGATGGCCGCCAGGATGCCGCTCAGCACGTAGGCGCTCAACCGAACGCGATTGACGGGGATGCCAGAGAGCCGGGCGGCTTCGCGGTTGCTGCCCACCGCATAAAACATGCGGCCCCAGCGGGTGTATTGCAAAAAGACGTGGAACACCACCGCCACCACCAGCACCAGCACCACCGCATAGGGGAAGCCCTGAAACAAGCTGCCCCGGATGAAGAAGTTCTCTGGCATCACGTCGATGAGCCACTGTGGGACTGTGCCGCCCCAGAAGCGCCCGCTGCCTAGCTCCAGAAAAGTCTCCGCGATGCGCCCTTCCGTGGGGGTGCGGTCTGCCCAGGGGTTGGCCATCCCGTTGGCGGCGGCTTCGCCCTGGGTGATGACGCGATGCAGCCCATCCGCAAAGTAGAGCATGCCCAGGGTGGCCAGCAAATCGGGGATTTTGAGCTGGATGATCAGGAAGGAGTTCACCAGGCCAATGGCAGCGCCCACCGCCAGCGCAGCCAGCACGGCAGTTTGCCAGGGCCATTCCCAGATGACCATCAGCGCCACGCTGAGCATCGAAGCCAGGCTGGCCACCGAACCCACCGAGACATCAAAACCGCCCACCGCAACCGTCAGCGTGATCCCGATGCTGACGATGATCAGCCAGGAAGACGAGCGCACGATGAGCAGAAGGTTCTGCGCGGTGAAGAAGCTTTCTGTCTGCGTGGTGAAGTAAACCAGCGTCGCCAGGATGGCAACGATCATGCCGTAGTTGATGATGAAATCCAGCACGAAGTTCTTGAGTTTTTCCAGGCTGTTGTTGCCCACGTCCTGGCGGCTGGGTTCGGAGGAAACTGCGTTTGCCATGGCTAAGCGCCTCCTTCGGCGCTGAATTGCGGGGGTATTTCGGGGGCACTGGCCAGGGGGAGGGCGCTGGCGGGAGCCAGGCTGCCGTCCGCGCGGCGCGCCCCGGTTGCGTATTCCAGGATCAGGTTGCGGTCAAGTTCGTGGGCGGCCAGTTCCGCCACGATGCGCCCATCTTTCATCACGATCACGCGGTTGGCTACGCCAATCACTTCATCAATATCCGACGAGGAGAAGATCACGGCGGCATGGTCGCACACACGCTGGGCCAGCCGATATACGTCCTGCTTGGCGCGCACGTCAATCCCCTGGGTGGCTTCATCAAAGATCATCACACGCGGCGGGCGGGTGAACCACTTCCCGATGGCGACCTTCTGCTGGTTACCGCCGCTCAGGTTCTGGACCAGCATATGCGGGTTGGGCGGCGTCAGGCCCACATCCTGTATTACCGCCTGGGTGCGAGCCACCTCCTGGCCACGGCGCATAATGCCAAACACCCAGGAGAACGCGCTCAGGAAGGGCAGGGCGATGTTCTTGCGGATGGGGTCTTCCACCAGCACGCCTTGCGAGCGGCGTTCCTCTGGCACCAGATAGACGCCCTGGCGCACAGCCCGGCCCGGCGAGCCGCCTCGCAAACGCTTGCCACGGACCAGCACGCTCCCGCTATCGACGCGGTCGGCACCAAACAGCGCCCGCACCAGCTCAGTTTTGCCCGCGCCCACCAGCCCGGCGATCCCCAGGATTTCTCCCTGGCGCACGCTAAACGACACATCCTGCAAGGCGCGGCGGCGCGAAAGGTTCTTGGCCTCCAGCATCACGTCGCCAGGGGCCTCGACCCGCTTGGGGGGGTAGGCTTCAGTCATGGCGGTGCCCAGCATCGCCTCGCTGATGCGCCCCACGTCGAAGTCGCCCACCGGGAACTCGGCCACTTTCTCGCCCCCGCGCAGGATGGTGATGTCATCAGCGATCTCGCGCACTTCGGCCAGGCGGTGCGAAATGTAGATGATGCCCACGCCTTGCTGCGTGAGGCGCCGAATGACCCGAAAGAGCTGGTCAACTTCCGGCAGGCTGAGGGAGGTGGTGGGTTCATCAAAGATGAGGTAGCGCACGCGCTGGTTTACCGCTCTGGCAATGACCAGCATTTGCTTTTCGTGCAGCACCAGGCTTTCGACGCGGCGCCGGGGCGGGATGTTCAGGTGCATTTCGGTCAGGATATTCCGTGCCCGTTGATTCAGCGCGCCCCAGTTCATCAGGAGGCGTCTTTTGCGCTGCACGGTTTCGTTCATGAGCAGGTTCTCGGTGACGGTGAGGGTGGGCACCAGCACGGTATCCACCTCCTGGTAGACCGCTTGAATGCCGTGTTGGCTGGCATCAGCGGGTTTGCGCAGGGTCACTGCCTGGCCGTCAATCTCGATGCGGCCTTCGTAGTGCTCGTAGTAGCCGGTCAGGATTTTTATGAGGGTGCTTTTGCCTGCGCCATTGGCCCCCACCAGGGCCATCACCTGCCCGGCTTCAACCGTCAGGCTCACATCCTTGAGCGCCACCACACCAGGAAAGCGCTTGCCCAGGCCCATTGCTTTGAGTGCCATCGTAATCTGCCTAAAGCCTATTTTTCAGGTGAGGAGGGGCTGCCAGGCGGCGGCCCCTCCTCCGTTACGGGTGTTTTTGCCCTTGTTGGGTGCTGGGGCTATTGATTTTCCAGCAGCAGGCGGAACATCCAGGGATACCAGGCAGCGGCGCTTTCGCCCAGGATGGGCATCGCGGCGACGAGTTCATCCATGCTGGTGACGTTGTTTTCCAGCAGGAAGTCGCGGGTGATGAGGGCGGGGTCAATGAGGATGTACTTGCCCACATCTTCACCGCCGACCATGGCGGCCACGGTGCGCAGGCCCACGCGCCCGGCATTGAAGGGGTCAGTGGCGACTACGGCTTCCCAGGGGCTGCCCTCCTGGATCATCAGGTCGATGTTCTCGTCGGTGATGTCCACGGCGTAGACCTTGACGAACTCGGAGAGGCCAGCTTGCTCAATGGCGCGCACCGCACCCTTGGCCAGTTCGTCCCACATCGCCACCACCACGTCGGTCTCGGGGAACTCGCTCAGCAGCGCCTCCATGCGGGTCTGGGTGTCGGCGGCGGTGCTCTCGGTCACGGCACCGGCTTTGACCTGTTCCACCAGCCCCGGGTAGCGCCAGACGAAATTCTGGTAGCTGCGGTCGCGCTTGTCCAGCGGCGGGAAGCCAGCGATGTTCAGGTAGATCATGTCCGCGCTGCCGTTGGTCTCCAGCGCCACATGCTTCATCAGCTCAAAGCCGATGCGCAGATCGTCCTGCTCGATCTCCGGCACGGCGGGGTTGTCTACCACGGTGTCGAAGGTCGCCACCGCGATGCCCTGCTCCACCGCCTGGTCAATCAGGTCGCTGATCACATCCGTCGTGCCGTGGCTGATCAGGATGCCGTCTGGCTGTTCGGCAATCGCGCTTTCCAGCAGCGTGACCATCTGGGCTGCGTCACCGCGCGCGTTGAACTCAACCCACTCCACGCCGAGTTGCTCTGCCATGGACTGCACCCCGGCCAGGTAGCGGCTCATGAAGGCGCCATCTGCCAACTGGCGCACCACGATGATGCGCGGCGCTTCTTCCCCCGCAAAGGCTTCTGGCAGTTCGACCTCCGCAAAGGTGGTCAGATCAGCAGGTACGGGGCTGGCGGCGCTCATATCTGCCTCGGCGCTGGCACCCCCACCGATCATCGGCATTTCGAAGTCGTTGTTGGCCAGCACCGTTTCCATCCAGGGATACCAGGCAGCGGCGCTTTCGCCCAGGATGGGCATCGCGGCGACGAGTTCATCCATGCTGGTGACGTTGTTTTCCAGCAGGAAGTCGCGGGTGATGAGGGCGGGGTCAATGAGGATG
>JAAUUD010000030.1 GCA_012031655.1 Anaerolineae bacterium
ACCGCCGCCGCGCCAACCCCTGCCCCGGCTTTCCAACCAGATGACTGCCCTGCCCCGCGCAGCATCGCGGCGCCTGCGCTCCCGGCGAGTTCCGTGGACCTGACGGCTGCCATCGGCGTCTTTTTAAGCAACGGCGGCGCCCCGGCTGTGCTGGAAGGCGTTTTGCGCGGTTGGGGGGCTATCACCCCTCAGGGGGGCGTTGTGCAGGCGGATACAGACCTGACTGGCGACCGCATCCCGGAAGTGCTGGTCAACCTCTATAACCCTTTTACCTATAACCCTGAAGCCGTGCTGAATGCCGGACGTCTGCTGATCTACGGCTGCGATAATGACGGTTATCGGTTGCTCTATGCCACGCCAGATAACCCGGGGCTGGCCCTCCCGGTGCTACACCGCGTTGGAGACCTGAACGCTGACATCAAGGCCGAAGTGGTGTACGACATCCAGTCCTGCACCAGCACCTACTGCAACCGAGAAGGGGCTATCCTCTCCTGGAATCCGATTGTGGGCGTTTTTGAGGTCATCAACAGCGGGCAGATGCTGGCCATCAATGGGCGGTTGGGCGTGCTGGATGCCGATGGCGATGGCATCCTGGAGATCACCGCAGCCAGCTTGCCGGTCGCCAGTGCCAGTAGCGGCCCCGTGCGCGGCGTGGTGGACGTGTGGGACTACACCGGGACCAATTACGTGCTGGCCCAGCGCTACACGGACGATCCGCGCTACCGCATCCACGCGATCCATGATGCAGACGCGGCCCTGCTGGCCGGGAACCTGGACGAAGCCAATCGCGTCTATCTGTTGGCGCGGGATGCTGAAGTGCCACTGCTGAGTTGGAGCATTGCCAATGAGTTTACGTTGCTGCGGGCGATGGCCAATTTCCGGTTGGTGACCACAGCCGTTCGGGGGGGGAACGTTGGGCGCGCCGAGCAATACCTGAATACCCTGAGCGCCGATAATCCGCCGGGGAGCCCAGGCGAAGGCTTTCTGCTGATGGCCCAGGTTTTCATGGAACGGGTGCGGGCTGGCGAAGGGAGCGCCGGTGGGTGTGCCGCTGTGCAGGCTGCGCTCGGGACACGGCCAGAGTTATTGGCTTTGCTGAATAGCTACGGCTCTGCCAACCGTTTTTATCAACCCTCAGAACTTTGCCCATTTTGAGGGAAGCGCACATAATTATGGGGCATCGGTGACTAAGGAGCACAAGCAGGCATGAGTCAAAACCTTCCCAATCTTCAAGACTTCTCGGCGGAATCTTTCGGGACTCCCCAGCAGAATTATGGCAATTACGGTATGCAACAACCGCCCAAGAAGAGGAACACCACCCGCAACGTGTTGCTGATTGGCTGCGGCGTGGTTAGCTTAAGCCTGTTAGGCTGCATTTGTTGTTGTCTGGCGCTGGTGGCGGTGACCGGGGCTACGCCGTTGGGGGCAGTTGGCTTCTGGGGTGTGGGTGGCCAAGCGGATGCCTGGAGCATCTCTGAGAACTTCGTGTGTGATGGCTCGCAGGCAGCGCGCCTGACCGATTTCTACGATGCACAGGGCTATAGCTTTACCAGCTTCTCTTTTGAGCAAGATACCACGATGTCCTCGGACCAGGTGCGTGGCGAAGGCTTTATCACCGTGGATGGGGATTCGGAACCCTTTGAAGCGATGTTTACCACCAGCGGCGATGGGGGCCTGCTGGGCACCTGCATTGAACGCATTGATGTGGTTGACGGGCCGCGACTGGGCAACTAGCCCCGGCTGCGGGCGCACCCAAAAACAACAGGGCGTCAGGGAGTCGCCAACACCTACCCGGTCGCACCGGAATGGCTCCCCGCCGCCCTGCTATGACTCCCAATGGAGCGCGCTGATTTGCCAGCCCTGGCAATTTGCGGAAGCGCGCTCCATGAAAATCCCACTTCAGATCAGGAAAGAACGCCCGGCATGTCCTTCACCGGGCGCTGCGCTTAATTCTCGGACCACCCGGCACGCCCAGACGGGGCAGTGGAGTGGGTGTGCTCTTGCAGTTCGCGGATGGTTTCTTCCGCGGTGAAGATGATGTCGTCCAACCAACCGATAAGGTCGCGGGTATCCAGCGTCGCAACGTTGTTGACGGCGCCGACCACAGCCGCGTCGTGCAGGCGGTCGATCATCTGCAACAGCGCGTCCAAGTGAGCTTCGGTGTACTTCTCGGTCAAGATATTGTGCAAAAAGGTCATGTCCACCATCACTACCCACCTTTAACTCCTGCCCCGCAACCAAAAACGGGGCGTAGAACCTGTTTCGTTCCACGCCCCGTTGGGGTTTCGCCTGAGTGCTGGTCTGGCTAGCGCATCAGGGCGCACTCCATGCGGTGGCGCTGGAACGGCGTGGCACATCCACCTCATTACCCAACAGGGGCAAGGCTTCCCGCCACGCTACGATGATCACATAACCGCCCAAGGCTGAAGGGCCTTCGGATGTTATGGCACATCCCTCGTGTGTGGTACTTGCTTGGTTGAGGTTGGCTCGCTGATTGAGCATCAGGATGCCTGCCTTTCCTCGTCTATCATATTCACCGTCGTTTGTTCCAACATCCGCAGGATACTGGATCCCTGGATGAAGATGCGCCGCATACCGGGCGGCCTGGAGACCTCCAAGAAGCCGTGATCGACCAACTTCTTGAGCGTGCTTAAGCTAATCCCGAGTGCCTCGGTCGCTTCCCGACGCGAGTAAACCGCGTTGGGATCAATGGTGAGCTTCTCTCTAGGCATATACTTACTCCGCCGTGTTTTACGTTACTATAGCTTTTAGGATAAGTCAAGCAGTTAAAAATCATTTTAAGGCATTTTTAGGGTTCAGTAAAGCTCAGGTTTCTCTTGACAACCCGCCAAGCTCTGCTAAGATGCGCTTGACTTTGTGGAACCGTCCTTTATAATCAGGCTCATCCTTAGGGGCGTAGCTCAGCTGGTAGAGCATTGGTCTCCAAAACCAAGGGTCGTGGGTTCGAATCCTGCCGCCCCTGCTGAGGACAAGGACAGTCTGCACAAGCGGCTGTCCTTTTTTGTTTTGTTCGATGGAGCCAAAAGGAAGGCGCAACATGACCCAATTGCGTAGCCAGCCTGTCCCTTACCAGGTGTGGGGCGAAGACATCGAGAACGGTGCCCTGGAGCAAATGCGCCGCGCCGCCGAACTGCCGATTGCCGTCCGAGGCGCGTTGATGCCAGACGCACACCAGGGCTACGGCTTGCCCATTGGCGGGGTGCTGGCCACCCGTGGCGCGATAATCCCCTACGCGGTGGGGGTGGACATCGCCTGCCGCATGAAAATGACCGTTTTTAACGTCTCGCCACACGTCCTGGGGCAAAAACGGGAGAAATTCCGCGAAGCCCTGGCGCATTCCACGCGCTTTGGGGTGGGGGTCACCTGGGAAAAGCCGCACGACCACCCGGTTATGGAAGACCACGCCTTCCGCGAAGTGCCGATCCTGCGGCAGTTACACCACACTGCCTGGCAACAACTTGGCACCAGCGGCTCGGGTAACCACTTTGTGGAGTTTGGCGAGTTGGTCGTGCGGGAGACGATCCAGGGCGGAGATACCGCCGAGGGCGAAGGCTCCCGCACATTTGGCACCATTCCCCCGGGGAACTACGTGGCGTTGCTCAGCCATAGCGGCAGCCGTGGCCTGGGCGCCAGCATCGCGGAGCACTATACCCAGGTTGCAATGGCCCAGCACGCCGACCTGCCCAAAGCCTACCAACACCTGGCCTGGCTGGACCTGCAAGGCACGGGCGCCGAATATTGGCGGGCGATGACCCTGGCGGGGCGTTATGCCAGCGCCAGCCATGCCATCATTCACCAGTTGGTGGCATCCCGCTTGCGCTTTGAGGTGCTGGGCGGGGTAGAAAACCACCACAACTACGCCTGGCAAGAAGAAGTTGAGGGCGAAACGCTGGTGGTGCATCGCAAGGGGGCTACACCTGCCGGGTCAGGCGTTTATGGCGTCATCCCTGGCACCATGAGCACGCCCGGTTTTGTGGTGCGTGGCAAGGGCTATGCGCCATCATTACGCAGCGCCGCCCATGGTGCCGGGCGGCGGATGTCGCGCGCGGCAGCCATCAAAAGCCTGACCTGGGAACAGATCGAGCACAAGCTGAAGCAGGCCGGGGTCGAATTGCTGTCTGCCGGGTTGGATGAAGCTCCTCAGGCGTACAAAGACATCCATAGCGTGATGGAAGCCCAGACCGAGATGGTGGAAGCAGTGGCGCAGTTTCAGCCGCGCCTGGTCAAAATGGCGGAAGACAAGGGCGGCCCCGGCAAGCGCGGCGGCAATGGAAAAAAGCGAAAGCGCTAGCCTTGTGCTAAACTTTGCGGGGATGTGAAGGAACAGGATTAAAATATGCGCACCATCACCGCGAGTTTAACTCTCCTCTTGCTTGTTCTGGCCGCTGGCCTGGCCACTGCCCAACCGGACGAAAACCGCCTGGAGTATGGCGCGGTGGCCAGCGGCCAGATCAACAACGCTACCCCTAGTGAGGACTGGTTCTTTGAGGGCCGTGCCGGCGATCAGATCACCATCACCCTGACCGCCACGGACCCGGCTGAAGGGGGACTGGATACCCTCCTGCGCCTGTTCGATCCACAAGATGCACTGCTAGCTGAAAATGACGATGCCAGCGGCCTCACGCTGGATTCTGCGATTGAAGCCGCGACCTTGCCAGAAGACGGCCTCTACCGCATCCAGGCCACACGTTTTGGCGGCGAAACCGGCACTTCCGTTGGCCCTTATGAACTGGCGCTGTTGCTGGCAGAAGATGTGCCTGCACAAGCACCCGCCGATCCGGACGCAACGCAACTCCCCCCTACGCTGGAACTCAGCGAAGATGACGTGCTGAGCGTGGGCGAACGCGTCGAGGGGAGCTTGAATAACGCAAGCTTTGAGCAAACCTACACTCTGGAAGGAGAAGCCGGTACGCTGGTCACGCTGGAATTGGTCAATACCGGCGGTTCGCTGGATAGCTTCTTGATCCTGCTGGATGAAGACGGCAACGAACTGGCCTCTAATGATGACCGTAACGCCCAAAGCCTGGATGCTGCCATTGAGAACTTTAGCCTGCCCTACACCGGCTCCTACACAGTTGTGGCCACGCGCTTTGGCGGTGCCAACGGGATGACCAGCGGCGAATTTGAGCTGCGGGTGCTGCCCGGCGAAGCAGGTGCGGCCATGACGGAAACCCCCGCCGCCACGCCCACCCCGCTCAGCACGCCAGAAGTCACTGAGACCGAAACACCCACGCCCAGCCCCACCCCGACCCCCTCGCCAGTCACCCCCACTGCGGTTCCGCCTGCGGATATTGGCGACCTGAACTACGGTGAACAGGTCAATGGGCAGATTGCCGGGGGCGAACGCGCAGTTTTTACCTTCAGTGGCCAGGCCGGGGAGGTGCTCACCGCCTCTGCCAAGCAAACGGACGGAATTTTTGACCCCGCCTTGCGCCTGCTGGATGAAGCCGGGAGCGTTCTTGCTGAAAACAGCCAGTTCAACGGCCCGGCAGATGCGCGTCTTGCTGATGTGGCCCTGCCTGCTGCTGGCCAATATACGCTGGAAGTCAACGCGGAGAATCCCGAAGGCGGCAGTTTCGTCCTGTACCTCTTCGTAAGTGCTGGAGAAGCGCAGAGCGAGCCGGCCACCTCAGAGGTGCCTGTCAGTGTGGCCACGCCAGAAGCCACGCCTTCGGCAGAGCCCCTGGTCGAAAACATGCTGGACCTGAGCAATGCCGTGTTCGTCATCACCTTGAGCTGGAGCGGCGCCGCTGACCTGGACCTGGTGCTCACTGAACCCACAGGCGAAACGCTGGACTTCCTGAGCACAGAAAGCGACTCTGGGGGGCGTTTTGGTGGCGATGCCAACGGTGGTTGCGTAGCTCAGATGGCCGAACCGCAAGAAAGCGTCTATTGGGAAACCGCCCCGCCCACTGGCAGCTATACCCTGGAGGTCAACCACATTCTGCCCTGTGGTGACCGTGGCCCGCGCGACTTTACCCTCACCATCACCCGGGATGGTGAAGTGGTGGAGCTCATCGAAGGGACCATCAACGAGGGAAGTGCACTTGAGTATACATGGACTGTGGAGTAGGGTGCTTTACCTGGGCCTGGGGGTGCTGCTGATTGCGGCGCCCCTGGCCCGCGCGCAAGTGCCGCCGCTCCCCCCGGAAACTGAACTCACCCACCTGGCCGTTAGCCCAGGCGGGCGCGTGGTGGCGTTCTACCCCGAGGGCTGGGCCCTGACGCTAAACGAGGCTGGATTTTCTCTGGTCGCCCCAGACCTGGGGCCTTCGGGCGTGGTCCAGCTGGATTTTCGCATCCAGCCTGGCACCTTTGACCCCGCTCTCCCCTGGCCAGATTGGCTTATGACCCTGGCGGATGTCCCGGCTGGTAGCGTCTTTACCCCGGTGAACTATGGGAATGCAGAAGGTTGGATTGCCCAGGGCGCGGGCTGGCAATCGCCCCAGACTTTTGAAGGTCTGGCCCTGCTGCCCTTGAACCCTGCCGAATGGGTGACGATCCATATTGCCTTTCCTGAAACAGATTTGCCACGGGTTGCGCCGGTGATCACCGCTGTGCTGGAAAACCTGGTCCTGTTGCCGGGTGTGGTGGAGGACGGGCGCGGCTTGCGCGTCAATTTGCCGCTGGATTGGCGCATTGCCCCCGGCGAGAGCCTGCTGCTGGCCGCCGCCAGCGAAGATGACCTGGCGCGCCGCCTGGCAGGGCAGTTCAGCAACCTGAGTGTATCGTTCCGTCAGACAGAACGAAAGACCCTGCGCGAACCCGGCCTCCAAGAAGAAGTGCTGGCCTTTCAGATTAACGAAAACCCGGCGTTCGCCCTGCTTTCTATCGACCCCTTGCGCGGCACAGGTCTTCTGGAAGTAGAGCAGCAAATTGGCCCTGGTCAGGTTGCAGTGATGCAAGCGCTGGCAGCCAACCCAGAAACCTTGCAGGAAAACCTGCCCCTGCTTTTGAGCCTGGCTGCCAGTATGCGTACTGTCACATAAAATAAAATTAAAGCAAAGGCGCTAGGACACCTGTGCGCTTTAGCTTATAATGGGAATTGGTTTGAAGAAAAACAGCCCTGGTATCAACGCTTGAAAGGAGTTTGAGTTGTGTTACAAGGGCAAGTTCTGTTGCTGAATGGCAGCACGTGGGAACCGCTAGATATCATCGGAGTGCCGCGCGCCATCAACCTGCTGCTGGCAGGCAAGGCGATGGTCATCGAGGAATCCGGCAGCTTTTTGCGCACTGTTCAAAGCAAGTTTGCCATTCCGTCTGTGATTGCCCTCAAGCGTTATGTGAATGTACCGCGCCGTCAGGCACCCTGGAGCCGCAAAGGCGTGTTGCTCCGCGATAACTACATTTGTATCTATTGCGGCATCACGACGGGTCAGAACCTGGGGAACAAGTTGCTCTCCAAGGGAGATATGACCATCGACCACATCCTGCCGAAGTCGCGTGGGGGCAAAGATACGTGGACCAACACGGCCTGCTGCTGCCCACGTTGCAACCACCGCAAGGGTGATCGGTTGCCCAACGAGGCCGGGATGAAACTGCTCTGGGAACCCAAACGGCCCCGCACCAGCTACCTGGTGGTCGAGTTCGGTAACGAGCACGAGACCTGGAAGCGGTACATTGACCTGGGGTAAATGCACCATGTAATGAACAGAGGCCAAGCGCCTCTGTTTTTTGGGTGCATGCCCTGGCCCCATAACCTTGAGATAGTGCAAAGCTATTTTTCCTTATAGCTTTGTGAATTTATTTTCCCTCTCTCTTGAAAAAAGCTCCTATTCACCCTACCATTAGCATTGTGGGAAGCTTAAGCACATGCTGATAGGTCATTTTGGGAAATCAGTGCACTTATGAACCGGATCGCGTTGGTTGCTGATGATTTGTATGATATGCGGACTGTATTGGCTCTGACTCTCCAGCGCACAGGCTGGCAAATTGTCGAGGCAGAAGATGGCTTGCAAGCCTTGCAACTTACCGCAGAACTTCAACCCCATATGATCCTGCTGGACTATAACATGCCGAACATGGATGGGATTGAAGCCTGTTACCAGCTCAAGAACCACCCACAGCTACGCCACATCCCCGTGATCATCTACACAGGGGCTTATGCTTCGGATGTGCGCAAACTGGCGCAACAGGCAGGGGCAGATCACTTTTTGACCAAGCCTATCCTGCCTGCTGATCTGCGGCAAATCGTGGAAAAGCTATATCAGGAACGCTTTGCCCAGAGCTAACGGCTATTCTATTAAATTAACGATAACACGGTTGCTCTCGGCGCGGTTTCCGGCGCGGTCGTAGGCCTCCACCCAGAATGTACGCAGTCCGCTATCTTCAATGATCCACTGCGCCACGTAAGGAAAGATGGCGTTTTCCTCAATGAGGATGGGTTCGGATGTCTCGGCATCCACCGGCGCATCCACCCAAAAGCGCACCCGCTCCACGTCTCCGGCGTCAAACACTTCGGCCACCAGTTCCACAAACACATCCGCTTCAGCGGAATAAGTGGCTGCTTCCAGCGGCTCGCTCAGGCGAACTTCCGGCGGCGTGTTGTCTACCGTCACCCGGGTAGAAACGTTCTGCACGCGGTTATTGTTTTGCACAGCCTGTAGGCGTAGTGTGTAAACGCCATCTTCCAGCGTGGTGGTGTCCCAGTTGGCCAGCGCATGGTTAAAAGCGCTGGTGCTGCCCTGCTCGCCCACTTCAACAAACGTTTCGGGATCCGTGCCCTGGCCAAAATAAAGCTGGTAGTAGGCCAGGTCCTCGATGTTGGTGTTGCCGTAAACCTCCACCACACCCCCGACCTGGTCTGGGAAGCGCGGATCGACCAGCGCAACCGGGCTAAACTGCGAGCCTTCGGTGAGCAGCCCGGCCTCGACAGGCGGCAGCATCTCCGGCACGTTTTCCCCGGCCCAGGTTTGCAATTCTGGCGGAAAATCAAAGAAGATGCGCTCTTCCAGGCATTGGACGGGCGTGGTCTCGTTGGCGCGGGTGTTGTTGCAGGCATCCACCGCCAGCCGATACCAGAAGCGGTCGCGCTCCTGCGGGCGATAATCCACCCCATTGACCACATCCACATAAAATAGCTCGCCTGGCACCTGAGTACATTCGGGCGTGGGCAGCAAGCCAGACCATAAGCACACGGTTTGTTCAACAACGGTGCTGGGGCGCTCCCAACTCTGCACTGGCAGGGCATCGCGTGCATGCAAGTACTCCATGATGGCATTCCAGATAGGCGCCGCGCCGCTGATGCCGGTGATGTCCGTCATAGAGCGATTGTCATTATTGCCCACCCAGATGCCGGTTGTATATTGCGGCGTGTAGCCCACTGTCCAGCTATCGCGGTTTTCGTCTGTGGTGCCTGTCTTAGCAGCTGCCGGGCGCGAAAGCTCCAGCGGATTGCCCGGCGCAAAGGCCCGCAACCGCGCTTCCCGGTCTGCCAGGATGTCTGTGATCAAGTAGGTCATCCCCGCCGGGAAAACCGGGCGCCGGTCGTAGGTGCCTCGCTGCTCCGAGAACTCCCATAAAATGTTTCCATCCGCATCTTCGATGCGCAGAATGGCCGTTGGGTTGAGTTGCCGGTAGCCCTGGCGGGCCTGGCTGGCGTGGACAGGCGTTCCCACCCAATAGCCCTGGGTATTGAACACGTTGTAAACATAGGTCATATCCAGCAGCGAGACCTCGCCCGCCCCCAGCGCCAGCGAAAGACCATAGGCATTCAGCGAGTCATTCAGCGAATTGATGCCCAGGCGATGCGCGTTACGGATCACCGGACTGAGGCCCACCCAGCTGAGGACCTGCACGGGCGGTACATTGTAGGAATTGGCCAGCGCCTCGCGAATGCTGACCGGGCCATGATAGCGCCCGTCAATGTTGCGTGGAACGTAAACCGGTGCGCTGCCTTCAAACTCCAGCGCCACATCCATGGTCATGGTCGCGGGGGTGATGGGCCGTCCATCGACAGGCGTTACAAAGGCAGTCAGGTAGACAATAGGCTTAAAGACAGAGCCAGGCTGCCGCTCTGCCAGGGCCACATTAAAGTTTCCGTCGATGCCTTCGTCCCAGAAGTTGACGCTGCCCAGCATCGCGCGGATTTCGCCTGTTTCCGCCCGCAGCACCACGCCTGCCGCGTTCGTGACCTCTCGCTCTAGCCCGGCCAGTTCCGGCGAGACGGATTGCAGATAATCAGCCGCCGCACAGGGCGCGCCCATCCGTGTGTTATGCACAAAGTCGGGCGAGGCTCCATCCAGTCGGCTCACATGGGTGCGGCTCACGCACTCCAGTTGCTCTTGCAGGTCCAGGTCCAGGGTCGTGTAGATGCGCAACCCTCCCCGCGAAATGAGGAAAGCGCCATCCAAGCCACGTTGATTGAGCAGGCTTTCGGCTTCTGCCCGTGCGTACAGCGAGAAGTGCGGGGCGCGGATGTCAAAACGATCGCTCAGTGGGCGGATGACAATTTGGTCAGCCAGCGCTGCTTCAGCCTCTGCCGGGGTGATGTAACCTAGCTGGGCCATCCGGTTCAAAACCAACCCCTGCCGCAAACGTGCCCCAGCCGGATTATCAATCGGATTTTGGGCCGGGAATTGCGGGATGGCCACCAACAAGGCCGCTTCGGCCAGGGTCAGCTCACGCGCCGATTTGCTGAGGTACACCCGCGCGGCGGCCTCGATGCCATAGGCCAGGTTGCCATAGAAGTTGGTGTTCAGGTACCACTCTAGAATTTGGTCTTTGCTATAGAGGCGCGAAATTTCGCTGGCCAGGATGATCTCTTTGATTTTACGATCTACGCTAATAGCGGTGCGCTCTTCTTCCTCCAGCAGCGTATTTTTGACTAACTGCTGGGTGATGGTGCTGCCGCCCTGGATGCGTCCCCCCGTCATGTTAGCCCAGAGCGCCCGCGCAATCCCTCTGGGGTCAAAACCAGGGTTGTTGTAGAAACTGGCGTCTTCGATGGCGACGGTTGCGCTCAGGACGTAAGGCGGCAGATCAGAGAGGGCCACGCGTTGGCGGTCGCCTTCTTCTGGTGGCACGATTTCATACAACACTTGTTGGCCAGTGCGGTCGTAGAGCACGGTGGTTACATAGGCTTGGTCCTGCACCTGGGCGATGGCCGAAGGCGGCGGCAGTTCGCGCGCGTAGTAGAAGTACGTGCCCAGCATCACCCCAGTAATGACGAACACCCCCAGCAGCAAAACACCCATCGCCAGGCCGCTACCCGCCAGGATGCCGCGCACCACCAGCAGTGCACTCCCACTTTTTTGCTGGCGTCGCTTTCGCCTGGACCGTATAATACGAGCAGTTCGTGTTGTCAACGCAATTGTGCCTCGAGACCTTAAACACTCGCCAGTCAGCATCATACACGGTTGAAAGAGGCAGTGCAACCAGCGTTAGGGTAACCTTGAATGAGCTACATCATCATTGCCGAAGACGAGCGCGACATCCTGCTCCTGATGCAGCGCAAACTGGAGATGGAAGGCTATGCCCCCGTCTGGTCCACAGATAGCGGGACCAAAGCCCTGGAAAAAGCGCTGGCCGAACCCCCGCGTTTAATGATCATCGACGTAATACTGCCGGATATCAGCGGGCTAGAGGTTTGCGCGCAGGTCAAAAAAGCGCTGGGGGCAGAAGCGCCACCGATCATCATTAGCTCGGCCAAGGGGCAACCCCTGGACCTGGACCGGGGCACACAGGCCGGGGCAGACCGCTACCTGGTGAAGCCCTTTGCCCCGCGCGAGCTTATCCATCATGTGCGTGACCTGATTGGCTAGCGTAGGCAAAGCGCCCCTTGCTGGGGGCAGCACACGCCTCCTATAATGCGCGCGAACCGTGGTTTGGCCAATAAAGAGCAGTGCGTGTCCAGTCCCAATTTCACTCCACAACCGCCCACACCTACACCGGGGCAACCGCTCCCGCCGGGCTGGGAGATTCAACCTGGGCGCCTCTTGCCTCCAGAGCCAGAACGCGAAGGCGGCTGGCTGGGCTGGGTGTTTGCGCTGGCGGTGATGGGCGCTGCGGCCTGCCTTTGTGCGTCGATTATCCTGCTGGCGGGTTTTGCGGGTGTGCGGGATGCATACACCGCCATCAGCACCCAGGCTGTGCAAACGCGCGAAGCTGAAGTTGCCACCCAGTACGCCCGTGCCCGCAGCGAAATCGAGGCAGGCGAGTTTGAACTGGCCGCCGAGCGCCTGGAGTTCGTGGCCACCCGCGCACCCGGCTACCGCGATGCGGAACAACAGCTGGCTGTGGTGCAACTGCGGCTTTCAGCCACCCCCACCTTCACGCCAACCCAACCGGAGCCTCCTTCGGCCACGCCCCCTGAACAACCCGGTGGCACCCCGGATGCGCCCTTTGCCCCGGCCACGCTCTATAGCCAGGGCGAAAGTGCGCTGGGCGTGGCGCTATACGAGGAAGCCATTGCCTGGTTCGAGGCCCTGCGCCAAACGGACCCCGAATATCGCCGGGCCGAGGTGCGCCAGAACCTGATTGACGCCTATACGCGCCAGGGCACCCTCTATCTGCGCGGGCAAAATGCGGACGGCGCAGACCGTTTAGCGGTCGGCGTTCAATATATTTATCGTGCTACAGACCTGGGATACAGCGGCCCCCTGATCACGGAAGCCGATTTTGTGGAACTCTTCCTGACTGCGCGGGGTTATCTGGAAGGTGGCCTGGTGGAGCAAGCACGCCCTGTGCTTAACCGTCTGTGCGAACTCAATTGCAGTTGGTCCTACCGTGGCGTGTCTATCGAAGCCCTGGTGCAGCAATATGGCCGCTGAGCTTGCCCATGCAGGCAGGCTAGAACTGAAAACCAGAGCGATATTTGACCACCTTTCGGCTGTAATTGGTGGTGTAGTCCAGCAGGCGCCGCTCTAGCTCCTCGTAGCGCTCGCTATGCAAGGCATTCTGCATAATCTCCAGGCTTTCGGTCACGAATTCGGCCTGGCGGACTGGATAATCTCCATAAACGGTCTGGTAGACCCCGGTCACGTAGAGTTCCAGCGATTGCAACCCGGGAACCAGCTCCCCCAGCAGAAAATGAGAGTATTCGGCCTGCTTTGCAGAGACCACATCGTACTTCATGATGAGCTTAAAACGCGGAATGATGGTTGCCATTGCCTCTTTTTTCTCCGCAAGTTCACTGCCAAGGGCTGGGGCCGGGTTCCGCAAACTGGCCAAACGCCGCCCCGCAAGCTTTTCCAGCACCCGAACGCCGCCACCGGGTGAGCTGGATGGGTCAGCCAGGGCAAGCGGCCTCCCTGCGCGCTGGAGTCCGTTGCCGGGGGGGGGTGCTGCTGGCGAATAGTTAATGCTTGCACATTCCCATCATACCATAGCCTGCCAGAGGGCTACATAGAAACAGGCGCGAACGAGAGTCCGCGCCTGTTCGATTGGTTGACTATTGGCGTACGCTGAGGGCTAGTTGGTCATGGCAGCGCGAAGGGCTGCGCAAGCGGTGCACTGTCCATTGCGGTCAATGATGGCGTAGCCGGCTTGTGGGTCATCTGTGAAGGCCGTCAGGTTCACATTAAAGACAATCATCACGCGCACATTCCCAGCAGCCTGAGCAATGTCCACCGCTTCGGCCAGCCACTGGGCCTGCTCTTCTCGGCTGGTGTTCTGGCCCCAGGCAAAGGTCACCGGTAGCGTTCCGTAGCCATCTGGCGACACATAGCCGATTTCGGTGATGCAGGCTTGCTTGCCAGGGAAGGGGGCCAGGGCGCGGTTCATGTTCGTGCCATAGTAGCGGGTGGGGTAGTTGTCGCGCGGGTCGCCGGAACTCTGACGGGGGCTAACCACGCCTTCGTTGTAGTGCACGCCCACGCAGTCCATGTAATTGGCCCCGCCAGCGGCGGCCACTTCGCGGTACCACACATCATCATTGCATACATCCGGGTTTTGCGTGCAGGAGGTAATGTTGCCTGCTGCACCGGTGGGCGCTACCCCAGCAGAAATCACGATGGTGTTGGGGTTGGCCGCCTTGATGGCGTTGTAGGACTTGGCCAGCAACGACACATAAGACGCTCCGGCCAACTGACCGCGCGTCCACTCGCGGGAGAGGTTCGCTTCATTCCAGACTTCGATGGCATCCGCCCCGGCAGCGGCCAATGAGGCCACATATTGAGCATACTCATCCTGCACAGCCGGCTGGGTGATGGTGTTCTTGTCTGAAGCAATCACCGAAAGCATGATCTTGAAGCCGTTAGCTTTGGCTTCCTGAATGTAAACCGTAGCAGCACCACGGTTGCTGGGGTTGATCTGCTTCTTAATCCAGTTCATCCCTGCCGAGCGCATCAGATCAAAAACCTGGGAAGAGGTGTTGCCCACCTGCACCTGACCACCCAGTTCCAGCGTGCCCCGGCCCAGCGGCGCCGTCACGGCACCGGGCAGGTTCGGGTCCGCGCTCACTGCTGGTGCGGCGGCAACTTCTTCAGTCACTTCGTCGCAAATCACCAGAATCTCGCGGTTGTAGCTCACCCGCACTTCATAGGCAGCGCCGTTCAAGAGGGTGATGATGTAGCGCCAGCCAAAAAATACTGCTTGCTCGGCTTCGCCTTCTTGCAGCGTGCGGCAGTCCGTGATGCCTTCTTCGAAGCTGGCGTCGCCGTCAAAGGTGTAAGCGCGCACAAAGCGGATTTCCTGTTGGAGGTCGGCCTCCAGGGCGTTGCGTGCGGCATCAAAGGCTAACCACTCGGGGGGTATCGGGGGTGGGGGGTAGGCCCCCTGTGCGGCAGGCAGGGAGCGCTGCCGTCCCGAAGCTGTTCACGACCAAAGTCACCAGGACCACAGCGACCGTGGTCAAAAAGCTCAAATTCACCAAAGTACGGCGTTTCACTGCAACCGTTCCTCTCCTTGATAGGCTAACTCAGACAGACTGGCCACCCGACCCTCCGAAAATGAAGCCGAATTGGCCCAGCTTGGCACGTATCCTACCTAAAGGAGCGGAGGTCTGGCAAGTATTTGTTTACCTACTGTTACCTGACCAGGAAAGCCTACAGCTTGGATAGGCGGCGAATCAACCGGAAGAGATTGCTGGCAGGCTTTTGCTGCAACTCGTGGTCATCAAAGGCACGGGTCAGGGCTTCCTGGCGCAGACGCTCGACTTCCAGCAACATCCAGCGCCGGTCGCGCACCTGTCCATTAACCACAAAAAGGCGCTCCCCATCCAGATATTGACAGTCGGGCCGTGCATCGTGCACCGAGGAATAGGCGGCCATAAAAGAATCTACGATATTTCGGGCCGTTAGCGTGTCATCTTTGCGAGGGTATAGTGCCGTCATTTCCCATACAACCTTTTTCTTGCATACACCCATCCTACACTATTTCTTGAGAAATAGTTCAGGCCCAATATAAAGGTTTTGTGAAGGTTTACGCAGGCTTAACCCCCGCTGGCAAGACAATACCTCGGTTTTAGCGAGGTATTGTGAGCATTTCAGGCAGGTTATATGAACTTTGTGAGCGTGGCTAGTCCGTGTAGGTTTCAAACTTCTGTGCATTGACGATGGCAATCGCCGATTGATCAGCCAGCGAAGCCAGCACATTGATATGCGACTTGTTGAACTGCCCCAGCGGGTTCCTACGGCTATCCAAATACAAAAGCCCGATAATCTGCCGCTTGATCATCATTGGTGCGCACATGATGGTCCGCAACGACATTTCCTGAACGCTATCGCGCTTGCTATAGACCGCATGGTTCTGAGCATCGGGGACGATGATCGTCCGTTGCTTGCTCAGCGCCTCTTCGATAGCCCCGGTTGATGGTGAAAATTCCTCAATAGTCAGGTAATTGCCCTGGCGTTCGCGCCCCATCTTAAAGCGTGGTTGCCCATTCTCATCCAGCAGCATCAAGAAGGCACGGTCAGCGCCTGCAAAGGCAATTGCGCTATCCAGCACCTTCGTGATGAGGTCTGTTACATTGTGGATAGTATGCAGCTCTTTAGTGACTCGAAGCAGCATTTGCAGCGCCAGCAATTCATGTTCCTGAGCATTATCCGAGGTCAGGTCCAGCAACTCACGCACCTCGTCCAGAACTTTATCAACTTCGCCCAGCCGCTCTTGCTGAGATTTATTGGTCATGGTGCCTCTCTTTGTGCCAGTTGTGCCAGCCACAACGGTCCATTTAAGTGTAGTGTTTTGGCGCATCTTTGGCTAGCGCGAATTGCTGTGCCACCCAGGCGAGCACCTGTTCGGCCACCGCTGCCTTGGATTGCAAGGGCAACGGTTGCGGAGCCTGGCCCCGGGTAAAGAAGGTGACGCGGTTGGTTTCTCCGGCAAAGCCCGCGCCCGGTTCTGTGAGGTCGTTCGCCACGATGAGGTCTGCGTTTTTGCGTTCGAGCTTGGCGCTGGCATGGGTGTGGAGGTCGTTTGTCTCTGCCGCAAAGCCGACGAGCACACGCGGCCAACCGTCCTGCTGGCGCATTTGCCCTACCCCGGCCAGGATATCTGGATTTTGGACCAGTTCAAGCTGCGGTTGGGCCTGATCTTTCTTGAGCTTGTAGCTTTGGGCGCTGGCCGGGCGAAAATCCGCCACGGCTGCCGCCATGATCAACACATCGACCTCGCGCCTGGCCAGCACCACGGCTTCCATCTCCGCCGCTGAACTCACCGAGACCAGTTCTACGCCAATGGGTGGTGGCAGATGCCCGGCAACAGTCGAGATCAGCGTGACCTCAGCGCCAGCATCCAGGGCGGCCTGGGCCAGCGCGTAGCCCTGTTTGCCGGAGGAGTGATTGCTGAGGTAGCGCACGGGGTCGAGTGCCTCGCGGGTGCCGCCAGCGGTAACCACCACCCGCCGACCGCGCAGCGCGCCCATGTGTTGCCCCAGCACCCGCCGCAGATGCCCTAACAACTCGCGGGTTTCTGGCAGGCGGCCACGTCCTTCCAGCCCAGAGGCAAAGCGCCCCACCACAGGCTCAATGATCACAGCCCCGCGCGCTCGAAGGCTGGCCACATTAGCCTGAGTGGCGGGATGTTCGTACATGCCGCCGTCCATCGCTGGGGCAAAGACCAGGGGGCAGCGCGCCGCCAAGGCTGTCACCGAGAGCAGGTCATCAGCCAGCCCATGCGCGATCTTGGCCAGGGTGTTGGCGGTTGCCGGGGCAATGACCAGCAACTCCGCGCTTTCGCCCAGCCCCACATGCGCGATATGCGTGGGTAAACCGCTCCCCACCCCCCACAGGTCCGTAGACACCGGACGCCCGGTAAGCGCCTGAAAGGTCAGTGGCGTGATGAAGCGTTGCGCTGCGTCGGTCAAGATGACATCCACCAGCGCCCCGGCCTGGGTGAGTTTGCTGGCCAGGTCCGCCACTTTGTAGGCCGCAATGCTGCCACAGACCCCCAGCACAATCCGTTTCCCCTGCAAAAGCGTTTCCATGCGGCCCCCTTCGCGCGGCTAGTAGCCTTCGCGGCTCAATTGAACCAGGGCACTAAAGCCCTGCAACAGCGAGATCAGCGGCACCCAGGCCACTCCAAAAACGGCAATCATGCCAAAAAGCAGGTTAGCGTGCCAGGGTGTCCCCTGGTTGCTATCTGGCAAGTTATAGCCCAATCCACCTAGCGCGATAAACGGCACCAGCAAGAGCACCCAACCCAGCACCCGGGGTAAATTGGGCGGGGTGAAGCTCGCCAAGAGGTGTCTGCGTTGTGCGCCACGCGTAAAGACCACCATTACCCCGATGATCAGCAGGATCGAAATGCTCACGGTTAAGCCCAGCGCATCGACATAGCCTGTACGGAGCAGCAAGGTCACACCCAGCACCCCGCCCACCGCGCCCCACTCCAGCGGAGAAAGCAACCAATCGTCGCTTTCCATTTTTTCGATGGAAAACCGCCAGAAGTGCGGCAGCACGGCGCCAATCACCAGCATGATGGTGAGCGAAGCAACGCTAGAGCCAAAGCCCGGGCTGCTGATGTTGACCCCTTCCAGAGCGGGGAACCAACGCACCCAGATGCCCCAACCCAGTCCGGTCAAGGCGGCCAGCGCAAGTTCCCTCGGCCCGGTGGAGTCGCCCCGGCTGAGCAACCGAAAACTGCCAAAGGCCAGCAGGAACATCAACACCTGCACACCCAGGGGGCGAAAGATCAGCTCCAGCGAGAGGTCTTGGGTATCGACCGCGGCCAGCGAAATCAAGGTGCCATGCCCCAGCCCAAACACACCCGCCACCAGCAACAGGCGCCGCCAATCGCCCACCTGCAAGCGCACAATGCCATCCAGCAGCGCCGCCGCCAGCGCCACATAGATCAGCGCCACAGCCAGCCAATCCAGCACGCTGTGGTTAGAGGCATTTTGCCAGGCGACCAGCTCCCCAAAGACGAGCAGCAACCAGGCAAAGTGCAATCTTGGGAGCCAGTAGGGCCAACGCCCCTGCAATAAAGTGATCATCAGGGCTGTTTAACGCCTGCTCAGCAACAGAAGCTATCCGCAGGGGTAGGTAGGTTCAGCCCCATGTACAGCACATCCAGATGCGCCTCAAAGCCCAGGCTTTCATAGAGCGCGATGCCCGCCGCGTTATCAGCCATCACATGCAACCGGATCGCGTAAAGCCCCTGGCCCTGGAAAGCCACCAGCACGGCCCGGACCAATTGCTTGCCCAAACCGCGCCCCCGGGCCTCTGGCAGCACCGCCACCGAGCGTAGCATCGCCCGTCGCCCGTCATAGGTGCCGCACGCCGCGCCCAGGATGCGCTGGCCCTCCTGGTAAACAAAGCAGGTTTGCGGATTGCGGGCCAGCAAATCCTGAAAGCCTTCCAGGCTATAGCGCATATCTTCCGGTTCCCAGAGGGCTTGCAGTTGCGTGAAGTCCTCCAACTGCATTAAGCGGATCATAGAACCTCCCTGGCGCGTTCGATTTGCGCCTGAACGGCTGCCGGGCTGGTCCCGCCGGGCGCTGTGCGCCGCCCTACGGCAGCCTCAAAATCCAGCCATTGAAACAGATCGGCCTCAAACTGGGGCGCGCAACGTTGATAAACTGCCAGCGGCAGTGCAGAGAGCGTCAGGCCCGCTGCTTCGGCAGCGCGCACCACCTGCCCCACGGCATGGTGTGCTGTGCGAAAGGGCACCCCCTTCAGCACCAGGTAATCCGCCAGTTCGGTGGCCAGCATGCCTTCGTCCAGCGCGGCGCGGCAACGCTCTGGCACAATCTCCAGGGCAGGCAAGAGGGCCGCCAGGACCGGCAGCAGCAAATTCAGGGTGCGCAGCGTATCAAACAGCGCCTCTTTATCCTCTTGCAGGTCTTTATTATACCCGCTGGGCAAGCCTTTGAGAGTCGCCAGGAAGCCACTCAGGTGCCCAATCACCCGGCCCGTTTTGCCGCGTGCCAGTTCGAGCGGGTCCGGGTTACGCTTCTGGGGCATCAGGCTTGATCCTGTGCTAAAGGCATCTGGCAGCCGAACAAAGCCCAGCGCGGGGTTTGCGTACAGGATGATATCTTCTGCCAGGCGGCTGAGGTGAGTCATCAACAGCGCCGCCGCAAAGAGAAACTCGGCCACCCCATCCCGGTCCGCGATGGCATCCAGGCTGTTGGCAGTGATGCCTCCGAAACCCAGATGAGCGGCTAACATCGGGCGATCAATGGCATAGGGGGTGCCCGCCAGCGCCCCAGACCCTAACGGGCACTCCTCCAGGCGGCGGGCTGCATCCGCCAGGCGGCTCCGGTCACGTGCCAGCATCCAGAAAAAGCTCATCAACCAATGCGCGGCGGTGATGGGCTGGGCGGGCTGCAAATGGGTGTAGCCGGGCATGACCGTGTGCAGGTGCGGTTCTGCGGCGGCGACCAGCGCTGCTTGCAGGGCCTGCACCTGGTCCTGCACCTGGGCCAGCGCATCCCGCAGCCACAGCCGCAGGTCCGTGGCCACCTGGTCATTCCGG
>JAAUUD010000415.1 GCA_012031655.1 Anaerolineae bacterium
CCGGCCGCCGGGCGGTCCTGGGCCAGCAAATAGGCCCGCAGAGCACGCGTGCTCTGGCGTTGTTGGCTCGGATCGCTTTCTAGTGGAGAGGCGCTCCACCCCCCCAGCGAACGATCCAGCGCGACCTGCACGCCGCTAACTGCCGCCAGCAGTTGACGGTAGTCTGGCACAGGCTGCAAATAGACCCGCCCAGCAGCCAGTTCGGCGCTATAGAAGCGTCAACCACGCGGTTGCCGATCTCATCTCCAACCAAACTCGCGGTGGTTTCGTTGATGATGCGCGTTTCGTCACGGCTCAGGTATTCCAGGCCCAGCGGGAAGAAGATCAGGTAATGATGCACCCACTCGTGCGCGGTGATCTCAAAAGCGACCACCGCACGGTCTGTTTCCATTACCATTGAGGGATAAATGCCCACCCCGCCCACCGGCGTCAGCCATACGGCCATTTCTGGCAAAGCCGCCGCCACCTGGCCTTCCAGCGCAACCCGGCTGGCAAAGTCCTGCGGATCGAGCACCAGCGTGGTGTACTGGCGGATTTCGTGCCGGGGCGAGACCACCAGCACATCAGGAATATCCAGAAAGCGCATGGTCACCGGGGGGAGCACCTGTCCCAGCCAGGCGAAGCCTTCTTCCTGAAGAACGGCGCTCACCTGCCCTTCAATGATATGCTCAACAAGCGCCTGGTCTTCGGCCAGTCCAGCGCGCAGGGTGTCGCGTTCCTGGCTCAGCGCCGCGACTGCTGCTGGATTTGTGCCTGTTGCTGCTTCGATCTGCTCCTCCAGCTGAAAAACCTGGCGTTTGCGGTCAAAATAGCCCAGCACGAGTGCATTGCGTTCGGCTTCGGGGATGTAGGCGTGGTAGCCCCAGAATTCCTGGCGCGCTTTGCTCAGCAGCGCGTCGACTTCCCACTGCACAAAGTTAAAGCTGTGGTGGCGGGTGGCCCCCAGCAAGCGCGCCTGGACCCCGCGCATGTCTTCGTGATCCTGGTCAAGCAACAAAGCCATGCCCACGAAGATGAACAACAGCCGTGCTGCAATCCAGAGGCGACGCAAAAACCGCTTGAACCAGGTCCACATAACGAGAGTTTAGCGAAAAGGAAGGGGCACGGGTAGCCGATCCCCGCGCCCAAAAGGCTATTCGTAGCGAAAGCGTGCCACAGCCGCCCCGGTGAAGGCGGCGGTCATGGCCAGCAACACCCCCACATAGGGCAGGACTTCCAGCAGCCCCCCGCCATAGTAGATGATCTCGTTGAAGCTGCTCATGGCGTAGAAGATGGGCGAGATGTGCGCGATGGTCTGCATGAAATCCGGCACGATCTCCAGCGGCCACCAGGCCCCGCCAATTGGCGCCAGCGTCAGCGCCATCAGCAGGGCGATGCCGCTGGCCTGGTCGATAGTGTCCACAAAAGTGGCCAGCAAAAAGCCCAGCGCCGTGCCCGTCATGCAAAAGGCCACGATCACCAGCCCAATTGCCAGGATGTTATCGCCCCATTCGACGCCCAGCAACACGCCCACCACCACAAAGATGAGGAACTGCAAGAAGCCGAACAAGAAGCTACCGGCCATCTTGCCCAGTAGGATGTAGCCCCGCCGCATGGGCGCCACATAAAGCCGTTGCAGCGTGCCACGCTGACGGTCCAGCAAGATGCTGCTGGCGTTGCCCAACAACGAGATCAACACAAACATGGAGGCAATCCCTGGCACGCTCTGGTTGGCACCAATGCCCACCTCTCGGCCTGTGCTCTCGGCCTGCACGGTAGCGGGTTGCGCCTCCAGCCCATCCCGAACATCGCCCCGCAAGGCACTATATTCTGCCTGGACCGTGGCCGGGTCCGCGCCCAACAGGGTCACGGCGGCCTGGCTGGCCTGGTTGGCGATAGCGACCCCAGTGGTCAGGCGGCCTAGGGCGGTGTCCACCGTGTTACGCACCACACGAGCGCTATTCAGGTCGCGTCCGCCTGATAGGTGAGCACCGCGTTCTGTCCCGTCAGCAGCGCCTCCGAAAACCTTCCGGGATGATGAGGGCAGCAGCAGCATCGCCCTCTTCCAGGCGTTCCAGGCCGCTTTGCTCAAACTGGGCCTCGTTGCTCAGGTCGCATTCCTCCGGGATGTCTGCCGCACCATAGACGCAAATCACCACAACATTATCTTCGCCCGCGCTGAGCGCCTCTAACTGGGTGATCAACTCTGCGGCCACCTCGCCATCTTCATCCTGGTTGACCACATCCAGCCGCAGGCTCGGCGCGCCGCCCGAGATGGCCAGCGCCAGCACCACCATCATGATGACGGGCATCCCAAAGTTCACAACGTAAGTTCCCGGGTTCAGCAGGCTCAGGCGCACCTGAAGCCACGCTATGTTGAACAATCCTCGCATGCTTCAAGTTCCCTTTCAGAAGTTCAGACGCTTGTTGAAGCGCCAGAGTGCCAACAAAAAGAACACGCCGCCCATCGCCACCAACGCCAGGCTGTTCGGCAGGATGTCGCCCACGCTGGCGTTGTTCACGGCCAGGTCGAAGTAGCCATCTAAACCCCAGTAATTGAGCGTCAGGAAACGCAATTGCTGCAAAAGGGGCACATCATCCACGGGGATAAAGGCCCCGCCGACCATCGCCAGCAAGAAAAGCGCCGCCGTGCTGAACATATCCGCCTGCTCGACCGATTTACTCACCCCGGCGATGAGCAGGCCCAACCCGGTCGCAGCGAGCACCACCGTCAAGGTGATGAGCGCCAGCCCCAGATAGTTATCACCCCACACATCTGCGTGGCCGCCCGTCAGGGTAGCCACCAGCGGCGTGATCAGCAACAGGATGAGCATCTGCAAAAAACCGGTGATGTAGGTGCCCACCAACCGCCCCACCAGATACACCCAGCGCGGCGTAGGCGTGGAGATGATGCGCTGCATGGTCCAGGTGCGTTGCTCATCCAGGATTTCGCGGGTGCCCGCAGCCATTGCAAAGGTCATGAAGAGGATGGCCATCCCTGGCGCGAAGTAGCTCAGCAGGTTGACGCCCTCGGGGTCGCCCTGCACCGGGACGTTTTCCAGGATCACCAGTTGGGCTGCTTCGCCCGTGGCCACTGTTTGCATGACCTGGTCCATCGCCTGGCCGATTTGCGCGGGATTGGCCGCGAGGGAGGGGAAGTAGGCCGCTTCGCCATCCACCAATACGTCCTGGGCCACGATGACGCCGTTCAGCCCAGCGGTAATTTGCTGGATAACGGCCAGGATGATGGTGGCGCTGATCTCTGCGCCGGGGTTGTAGAGCACCTCGACCGCTCCTTGCGGGTCGGGCGCATCGACTTGCGCGCTAAAGTCTGGTGGAATGATGAGCGCCGCGCTGACCTCGCCATTTTCGACCCGGAACTGTCCAGCATCAGCACCGAGGATAAAATCGCGGTCGTACAAACAGATTGAACGCGCCGCGCTGGAAGCGGACAGCCGCGGCAAGATCGTCTCCAACCCGCGCGTCGTCACAACCAACCTGCGTCCGGCGGTGATCATGCAGGGTACGCAGATCCCCTACGCAACGGCCAGCGCCAATACCGGC
>JAAUUD010000416.1 GCA_012031655.1 Anaerolineae bacterium
ACGACCCCTTTGCCGGGATTGACTTTAGCAAAGACCCCTTTGGCGGGAGTGCAGCCTTTGAGAGTGGCCCCGCTCCTAGCGGGAACGCAGGCGCATTCGGGGCCAGCGCAGGCGGCAACGACCCCTTCGCGGCACCTGGCAACGATCCATTTGCTGCACCAGGCAACATCCCAGTCGGCGCGCGAGTGGCGGTCCCTTTGGGGGGGGCGCTGCGGACCCCTTCGCAGCCTCCGGTGCACCAGACCCCTTGGGTACGCCCACAAGTGTCGATTGGAGCGGCGATAGCGGTAGTCCCGCTTATGGCAGTGGGCGCCAGGTTGATGAACCCAGTCCCGATCAGTACGACGATTGGATCAGCGGGATGGGCTTGGCGGCGGGCTCAGCGAGTAGTGCTTCGCCCTTTGATGCTCCCGCCGCGCCTTCTTCCAGCAGCACGCGCGATCCCTTTGGGGGCAGCGGAGGCGCGGACCCTTTCGGCGGGGGCGCCAGTGATCCTTTCGGTGGGGCTCCAGCGGGCGGGGCGACGCCCTTCTCCAGCGATCCGGATACCAGCTGGGGGGATTGGGAAAGCAACGCTGGCGGGGCTGCTCCTTTGCTGCTGCGGAGGATGATGCCTGGGGGAGCGGGCGTGCCAGCGCCAGCACCGGAGCGACTACGGACCCCTTCGGCGGCAGCGAGTCCATCTGGAACACGGGTAGCGACCCCTTTGGCAGCGGCTTTGGCAGCCCAACCGAGAGTGCCTCGGACCGCAGTGCCGCACCCCCACCTGCCTATGCCAATCGCTCTACCAGCAAGACCAACATCCCGGAGGATGTGGATTTTGGCAGCAGCGAGGGCTTTCGCTTTGATGAAGAAGGCAGCTTTTTTGACGGCTTAGCGCCCAGCAGCAGCGCCCCAAGCATGCCCAGCGTGAACGCCTTTGAAGACGAGTTTATGTTTGATGACGTGGGCGACGACCTGAGCGATCCCTTTGCTGAGGTGGACGCTGGCGCCAAAAAGGCGAAGAAGGGGAAAAAGGCAGCCAGTGCGGCGCTTTCCGGTGCATGGAGTGCGCTCCCGGCGCAGTTCGTGCCCACCCGCCCCAATCGGCGCGCGCTGGTGTTGCTGGGGGTGCTGGTGATTCTCAACGTGTTGGCGTTGGTGGGGCTGCTGCTGGCCTGAGCAACGCCAGGCGGGGGCTGCCGCAGCCGGCAGCCCCCTTTGAAGGCCCTAAAGACCAGCGCCCTGCCGCAGCAGGTCGGCCTTATCCATTTTTTTCCCAGGCAATATCCAGGTCATCACGCCCAAAGTGGCCATAGGCTGCGGTGGGGCGGAACTGCGGCTTGCGCAGGTCCAGGTCGCGAATGATGGCCGCCGGGCGCATGTCGAAGTGCTGGCGGATCAGCGCTTCGATCTGTTCTTCGGGGATGGTGTTGGTCCCGAAGCTCTCGATGGCCAGAGAAAGCGGCTGGGCCACCCCAATCGCATAAGAAATCTGGAGTTCAAAGCGCTCTGCCAGGCCTGCCGCCACCACATTCTTGGCGATGTAGCGCGCCATGTAGGCCGCAGAACGGTCAACTTTGGTGGCGTCTTTGCCAGAGAATGCGCCGCCACCGTGGCGCGCAATCCCGCCGTAGGTGTCCACGATGATCTTGCGTCCGGTCAGCCCGGCGTCACCCAGCGGCCCCCCGGTGACGAAGCGCCCGGTCGGGTTGATGAAAATTTTGGTTTGTTCGTCAAAGAGGTCGGACGGCAGGATCGGTTTGATGACATGCTCGCGGATGTCGGCGTGGATTTGCTCGTTGGAAACATCTGGCGCGTGCTGGCTGGAGATCAGGACGGTATCGATGTGTTTGGGCTTGCCATAGGCATATTCCACGGTGACCTGCGTTTTGCCATCCGGGCGCAGGTAGGGTACCACGCCCTCGCGCCGCACCTGGGCCAGGCGGCGGGCCAGCTTGTGGGCCAGGGTGGTCGTCAGCGGCATGAGTTCTGGCGTTTCGTTGCAGGCAAAGCCAATCATCATGCCCTGGTCTCCGGCGCCAATCGCTTCGATGGCTTCGTCGCTGATGGCACCGGTGCGTGCCTCCAGCGCTTTGTCTACGCCCTGGGCAATATCCGCCGATTGCTCTTTGACGGATACAATCACCCCGCAGGTGTCGGCATCGAAGCCAAACTTGCCACGCGTATAGCCGATTTCGCGGACGGTATCGCGGGCGATGGTGGCGATATCCACATAGGTCGAGGTGGTGATTTCGCCCATCACAACGATCAGGCCCGTGGTCACGGCGGTTTCGCAGGCCACCCGCGCCAGCGGGTCATCTTTCAGGATGGCATCCAGGATCGCATCGGAAATTTGGTCGCAGATTTTATCTGGGTGCCCTTCGGTGACCGACTCCGACGTGAAGAAAAAGCGCGGCGCGGTCATAAACGTGATGTTACTGCTCAATGCAAATACCCCCTTATGCTCTGGTCCGTTCAAAAAAAAGCGCATAAGGCGCTATTGTGTCACACAAAAGCGCCCCATCTACTGCCCGGAGGTGGCACCGTGCTGCTGGTGCAGTCGGTTGCCGCAGGATCAAAGAGCCGGATCTCTCCCCTGCTCTGGATGAGGCTCGCAGTGGCGGCAATGGTAGCACAAAGCATGCAGCGCGACAATATCTGGCTTGGGTAACCACCCAGGCTAGCACAGCGCAACGGCTGGCTTTTTGTTAGAATACGGGCAGGTGGTATCATTCCAAAACACACAGGCGGAACGATGCGCGCGGACGGACACATCCTGGTAATTGGGGGAGCAGGCGTTGACCAGAAAGGCCGCCCACGGGCCACGGTCCAGCTTCGCCAATCAAACCCCGGGCACCTCTACCAGGGCTGGGGTGGGGTGGCACGCAACATCGCAGAAAACCTGGCGCGGTTGGGCCTGGCGGTGTCGTTGGTTTCTGCCGTGGGCGATGATGCCGCCGGGCGCGGGTTGCTGGAAAGCTGCCGGGCCTGCGGCATTCGGACCGAGGCGACCCACGTGGTGCCCGGTCAGCCGACCGGGGGTTACCTGGAAGTGATGGATGCGGATGGGGATTTGCTGGTCGCGGTGAGCGACTATGGCTTGCTGGAGGATGCGCTTTCGGTGGCCTGGTGGCAGGGGCAAGCGGCGCTATTTGCTGAGGCACAAGCGCTGGTGCTGGACCTGAACCTGCCCGCCCCAAGCCTGGCAGCCGTGCTGGACCTGGCCCGGGCGAGCGGCCTGGCGGTGATGGTGGACCCAACCTCCGCCACCCATAGCGTTAAGCTGCTGCCGTTTCTGCCGCAGTTGTACCTGGTCACGCCCAACGCGGCAGAAGCCAGCGTGCTGTGTGGCTGGGAGGTGCCAGCCGCAGACCCGGCCAGCGCCGCGGCGTTCAGCCAGGACGACATGGCGATGATCGCGAGGCTGCCAAGCCGCCACTCGCCCCCAGAAGCCCCATGCGCGACCGCGTGGTGCGCATCGCCGGGAAGAGCCGCATCAGGTAGGACCAGAAGACGAAGATGCCGACCGACACGGCGGTGGAATA
>JAAUUD010000417.1 GCA_012031655.1 Anaerolineae bacterium
GTCGATCTGGCGCAGGGCGCTCGCCAGCCACGTCCACTTCCCAGGTTTCCTGGCCACGCTGGCCAGAGATGACGCTTTCGAAGAAGCGCTCGATGCCCGCATAGCCGATGAAGTCGAAGCTGGTGTCGTAGCCCAGTTCGCGCAGTTCTTCGGCTTCGTCCGGGCCGATAGGGCCGATGTAGCCCACGATTTGCGAGGTCAGCGGGCCGGTGGGGTATTCCCGCACAGAGCGCACGTCCACATCCACCCCCGGCAGGCTGGTTTTTTCCTCCTCGATCTGGAGGGCCACATCAATTTCGACGTCCGTGGCAATGACCACCGGGCGGAAAGGCGCCACCCCTTCGCCCGTGCGGACCAGCTCATCAATGCTGCGTTGGTTGGTGCGCCCGCTGGCTTCGGCAACGGCGCGGGTGGCGGGCACATCCACCAACCCAGCCAGGCGGTTGTAGATATTCAGCACATCTTCGGGGTCTTCTGGCAGCAGCGCGGGCGTGATGGTCACGTTAAAGGCGGGCACGTTGCGCGCCAGAATTTCGCCGTCACGGTCCAGGATGGCGCCACGGGCTGCCGGGAGGGGCAGGGTCTGGAGGCGGTTTTCTTCGGCGTCCTGGCGATAAGAGGCGCCTTCCATGAACTGCAAATAGTACAGGCGCGAGACCAGCAGCAAGAAAATCGCCAGGATCACGCCCCGCAGGACGACCAGGCGCCAGCCTGAAAGGGATTAAGGTGCATTGGGGTTCCTCCACAGGTCAGTCGGCAGCCGTAGCGGGTTTGCGTGGCGCGATTCTAGCGCGGTTTGGCGGATGGGGAAGGCGCGTTTGCCCGCTGGTTAGTGGGCGATGCAACCGGTTAGCCCTCGGCGGGGGCGTCGTCATCATCAAACAGGCGGCTGATCTCCTGTTGCCAGACGTCATCCAGCGGGGCAAAGGTGAGTTCGGTAAAGCCTTCGGAAAGCTGGTCCAGGTATTGGCGGATGCCGAACTGCGGCGCGGCCTGGTCGATCTCGCCCAGCTTGCGGCGCAAGAGGCGCATCAGTTGCTGGCTTTTGTTTTCCAGGTCGGTCAGGTCCAGGTCCAGCTTAAAGAGGTACTTGAGGCGGCGCATCACGCCCAGCCAGGCGGTGTAGTCGTCCTCGATGCGAAGCGCGCTGCCAGAGGGCATCAGGTTAGAGAAGTCGTAGGTGGGCACGAAGCCATAAAAGCCCATGTAATCGACCCCGGTCTGGCTGGCGCGGTAGCACAACACCGAACCGATGCTGGCGCCGCCCTGGTAGCCAGAAAAGTTGACGGCCAGGCCCTGCAGGGCGCGTTTGCTATCGGGCTGGCTGTAGATGCAGGAGAACAGGCGCTCCTTGTTGTAGGGAAATTCGCCATAGACGCCCGCCACGCTGGCAACCCGTTGCACCTTCAGCCGCTTGACGGCCTCAAAAAAGGCGTTGGCGTAGTGGTTGACTTGCAGGTGGGGTTCGTCGCCCAGCAAGAAGACCACGCCGCGTTCGGCATCGCCGCTGTAGTAGAGGTCGTTGTGGGGCATTTCCAGCGACACAGGGAAGCCATCCTCAAAATCCACCACCGGGCGCACCAGGTCGTGCGTGCCGGGAATCTGGAAGAGGTAGCAATTTTCGGTGCGCAGGCGTCCGATCTGGCGGGCTTGCATCTGCTCCACCAGGTATTCTGGCAAGCCAGAAGAAAGCGAGCCTGCATCTGCCCATTGGCGCCAACCCACGATCATCACGATCTCTTTTGCAGTGGGGGTTTCCCACAGTTCAACCCATTCGGACATGTGCATCACTTTCTTGGGGCGGGTGGCCACCCGGCACCGCCCACCCAGTTCGTCTTCCCCATAGAGTATAGCAAAATGTGGCGGGTTTGCGGCGGGGGCAGGCCGCTAGGCGAGGCTGTTGACGCGGCGGCGCAGCATCACGCTTTGCACCAGGCCCAGCCCAAACAGCAGCGAGAAAAGCGAGGTGCCGCCGGAACTCACAAAGGGAAGGGTGAGGCCGGTCACGGGCAACAGCACGAGGTTCATGCCCACGGCGGTAAAGGTCTGGAAGAAGATGACCGCCGCCACGCCATAGCAGATGAGGCTGCCCAGCGGATCGCGGGCCAGTTCTGCCGCGCGCAACACGCGCATAATGACGACCAGCATCAGGCTAAGCATCACCGTGGCGCCCACAAAGCCGGTTTCGTGGGCAATCACGCTAAAGATGAAGTCGGTATGGCGCACGCGCAGGAAGCGGCCTTGCGTTTGGCTGCCGTTGGCGTAGCCCGTGCCCAGAAAGCCGCCCGACCCAATGGTGATCAGGGATTGGTCGATGTTGTAGCGGGCATCGCGGAGTTGCTGGGCTTCTTGCGGGGGCAGCGCGCTGAGGTCCACCTCGGCATTCACCAGGATGAAGGTGGTCACGCGCGATTGCTGATATTCTTCCATCTGGGACCACAAAAGCGGGAAGGCGGCCAGGCCGCTGAGCACCAGAAGCACGATGTGCCGCCCACGCAAGCCGGCGCCCCAGGTCATCACCAGCCAGATCACGCTAAAGACGATCACATTCCCCAGGTTGGGCTGGATGAAGATGAGGAACATGGGCAGGGCCATGTAGCCCAGCGAGACCAGCACCGTGGTAAAGCGGTTGAGCTTGACGTGCTGCTTGACCAGGTGCGCCGCCAGCGCGATGATGATCAACATCTTGCCGATTTCTGAGGGCTGAATAGGGATGCCGACATCCAGCCAGCGTTGGGCGCCCGCGCCGCCGACCTGCCCGGCCAGCGCCACCAAAGCCAGGCTGCCCACCAGGGTAAAGTAGATGTAGTGTTGCAGGGTGCCCAGCAGGCGATAGTCAATCGCGGCTACGGCAAACATCACCGGGATGCCCAGCAGGGTAAAGGTGATCTGGTCCGCCACGCGGGTCTGAAGCTGGGTATCTACGGCGCCCAGGGTGGCGCTGCGGATGAACAGAATGCCGATGAGGATCAGCAACAGGGCGGCGCCCAGCAGCACAAAGTCGAAGTTGCGGACCGCGAGGACGGTTTCGCGGCTCACTACCGGTCCAGTGGTGGAGGTGGTGCGGGGCAGGCGGTTCAGGGTGCTCATGGGGGCGCATTATAGCAGGGCGTGCGCGCCAGCATCAAGCGCAAGGGCAACGCTTGCCCGCCGCTGGCAGGGCGCAGGTTAGGGAAAATTTGAACAAAAAGTCCCTGGCGCCCCTGGCAAAAGGGCGTATACTGGGAGAGGTTTGTTGTCCACAGAAATTCAACCTACGGGGCCATGACCACCTATCTGCTTTTCCTAACTGTGCTATTTACCTTGCTGGGCTTTTCTGCGTTTGTGGGGTTGCGCCGCCGGGGCCGCTCTGGCTCCCTGGGCCTGGCGCTTTCCTATAACCAGTTTGACCTCCGCAAGCCGGAAGAACGCCAGCGTGCCCTGCACGACGCGGACTGGCACGCCCGCGAAGCCGCCTGCCGCGCCGTGGAGTCACGCACGACCTCAGCGGCATCCCGGTGTTGCTGGAAGCGCTGGG
>JAAUUD010000418.1 GCA_012031655.1 Anaerolineae bacterium
TTTCGCTTTGAAGCAACGGCAGATGGCTATTACATCATCACAGCAAAGCATAGCGGTAAGGCGCTGGATGTGAACGAAGGTTCTACCGCCGATGGTAAAACCATTATTCAATGGGATATACACCGGGCTGCCAACCAGCAGTTTAAATTAGAACCAGCGGGGGATGGCTACTACTTCATCGTGGCACGGCACAGCGGAAAAGTGTGGGATGTGAACGGTAATTCCCCAAGCCAACAGCGCGGGCATCATCCAATGGACGCTGACCACGCCGGCCAGCCAGGGGCGCTTGATATTCCCCTTCATGGTGGCAGTGAGCACAGCCACGGCAGCGGGGTTGGTTCGCCTGCTGGGGCGCCGTCTGGCGGGCCTGTTGATGGCCCCCTTGTTGATGTACGCGCTCATCTGCGTGTGGGTTGTTATCCCTTATGCCTATCGCCTGCCTACTCAACCGGCCAGCCTGCCGCCGGATGCAGCCCCGGTCGATGTCCGTTTTGGGGAAACGCGGCTGCTCGGCTATTCCATAGAAGAAGCGCCAATCTTGCCCGGTGAGACACTTAACCTGACGCTCTATTGGCTGCCGGAAGCCCGCACAGCCCGCCCCCTGAGCTTTTATGTGCAGGTTTTTGGCCCGGCTTTCCCCGGAGATGCACCCATTGAGGTCGCCAAGCTGGATAGCTACCCTGGGCGCGGTCTGTTGCGGAGCGATACCTGGGCTCCCGGCACCCTCTACGCGGATACCTACCGCCTACGCCTGGCAAGCCTCCCCCCCGCAATGGCGCCTTTTGTGCCGCGCCTCAAGATTGGTTGGCGCGACAACGCCACCGATGCCGAAATTCTCCCCACTACCCAGGCTGGCGCCCCGCTGGAAGCCGTGATCCTCCAGGGGGGGGCAGTCATAGCAGACCGAACCCAGCAGCAAAATGAACCGTTGGCTATCTTCAGCGGCGCCATTGCCCTGCACCAGGCGGAAGTCCGCCGGGGGGATGATGCGCTGGAGGTTCGTCTGCGCTGGGAGGCACTGGTTGACCTGCAAGAAGACTTTACTGTGTTCGTCCATCTGGTGGAACCGGGCACCACGGCGCCTGCGCTGGCCACCGGGGATGGCGTACCCCGCTGGGGCTGGTGGCCCACCCATGCCTGGGTGCCAGGGCATGTTTTTGAAGACCTGTATTTCGTCCCTGTGACGGATGCGCTTCGCCAGGGCAGCTACGAAATCCTGCTGGGTTTCTATCGCCCGGCGGACTTCACCCGACTACCCGTGCAGCCCTCCCCATATCCCGATTCATATCTCCTTCACATACGTTAAGATCGCATAAAATTTTCACTAAAATATCACTACACCTCATCTAAAATCAATTTTTTGTGCTATGCTAAGGGTGCGTTGCCGTATCGTGTCTTGAGCAAAAATCCTCGTTCTCTCACGCCAGTAAGATGCGGCAGACAGAACACACGAACCGGGTTGGCCCCTGGAAGAACTCCGGCCCTCAGCCAAGTTCCCTCGTCATTTCCCGACACACACACGGCCAACCCAATTTGCAGGGCGTTCCCCGTCTGGCGACTGGCGCCCTGCTTTTCTTCTTCAACCACCCTGGCGCGTGAAGGGCTGCCCTGCCGCGCGGTAAAGCTCTTCTTCGTAGGCGTCTACCGTGGCTTCCAGGTTAAAGATCGCTTCGATTTCGTGGCGCGGGCGCACGTAGTGGGCGCGGGTTTCCAGCACTTGCAAGGTCGCCTGGCCAATCGCTTCGGCATCGCCACGCGGCGCCAGCAAGCCCATCCCAGTCGCCTGGACCGGCACGCGGCCCCCGGGCGTGTCGGTCATGATAACCGGCACGCCGCACAGCATCGCCTCTACCTGAACCAGCGCAAAACATTCCGTGTCGCTGGTGAGCAACAACGCATCCAGCGCGCCGTAATAGTTGGCCAGCGCCTGTGGGCTGGCGATGTCGCCCAGGAAGATCAGGTGCTCGCTGAAACGCTGCACCAGCGCCTGCGACTCCTCCCAGGTGTTTTCGTATTTGATCAGGTGATTGCCCGCAAAGACCAGCCGCACCTTGGGGTAGCGCTCCCGAATGGTCTCCAGCGCACGAATGGCCAGGTCTGGCCGTTTCTCTTTGACAAAGCGCCCGGCAAAGCCCAGCACGGGTGCGCCTTCCTGCGACCAGCGCTCGTGTAATTCGGCCACACGTTCGGGGTTTGGCTGTGGGATCATGATGGGCGGCGAGATCACCCGCACCTGGTCGATATACGGCTGAAGGTAATAGCTATGGTCTGCATAGTCCTGAGAATAGGCAATCAACCGATCTGCCTGGCGCGCCATGTAGCGATAGTTGAGGAAGGTGAACCAGCTCACGAACCTGTTGAACAAGCCGGTCGGCAGGACCAGATCGCCATGATGGGTGGAGATCAGCCCGCGCCCCGTGAGCCGCGCCATAAACGCTGAAAGCGCTGTTTCGAGCATGGGGGTACTCACCCAGACCACATCATAGCCCCGCCAACCCAGAAAGGCATACAAGGCCCAGGGATAGGCAGGCATGATCATGCCACGGCTAACGCGCACCGCCGCCCATAACCGCACAATGCGGATGCCATCAACAGTTTCATCCCGTGGGAGGTCGATGCTGTGGCGGGCGGCCAGCACTGTCACTTCATGGCCGCGTTCCACCAGCTTTTTGGCCACGCGCTCGATGTGCAAAGGGACCCCGGTGCGGTGCGGCAGGTAATATTGCAGGGCAATCAGGATTTTGAGCTTCTTTTGGGATGGGTTTGTGGCGGTCATGCGTCCTCTCAAGGCTTCAGCGGATGATTATAGCATGGGCACCGGGCAGCGTAGGCCGAAAAACCAGCAAACGCCCCCTGATAAACGGGCGCAGTACGCCTGATGAGTCGCGCGAGCCACCGTAGACGAACAGCCAGCTTGCGCTACAATAGCGCTCCATGAAGACCCGCGCTGCTCTGCTCTTCCTCTTGCTGGTGTACGGAGCCCTGGCCAGCTTCTACGCGACCCTCACCCCGGTTTTTGAGAAGCCTGACGAATACCTGCACTTTGCCTTTGCCATGCACCTGCACGAAACCGGGCAGTTGCCCGTTCAGCGCGCCGGGGAGCTGGATCATCTGGCGGCCCAGCAGGGCAGCCAACCGCCGCTGTACTATGGGTCGCTGGTGCTGTTGTGGCAACTGGTCGGCATGCGCGAGCCAGGCGCCGGTTTTCAGGCGCAACTGGCCTATAACCCCCACTACAACCACACGCCAAGCCCCTGGCCGGATAACGAAAACCAGTTTTTGCGCGGGCGCTGCGACTCCGCTTGCCAGAAACGCGCAGCGCGGCCCTCTGGGGGCGGGCGCTGGGGGCATGCTTTTGGCGCGCTGACCCTGCTGGCGGCGTTTGCCGCTGTGCGCATCGCCTTTCCCACCCGCCCCAACCTGGCCTTGCTAAGCGTGCTGGCCCTCAGCGCCAATCCGCAGTTTTTGCACATCGCCACTGCCGTGAGCAACGACATCTCC
>JAAUUD010000419.1 GCA_012031655.1 Anaerolineae bacterium
TTGCCGAAACCGCCGCCCAAACGGGCCGCTTTGCCTTGCAGCTTTCTGGCCACACACACGGCGGCCAGGTCCGCTTGCCCGGGCTGGGTGCGCTCTTCCTGCCGCGTGGCAGTCGGCGCTATGTGCAGGGGTTATATCAGGTTGGCGGGATGCTGCTCTACGTCAATCGCGGGGTTGGCATGGTCCGGCTCAAGCTGCGCTTCAACTGTCGCCCGGAGGTAACGCTCTTTACGCTGCACCCCTAGTCCGGCCCCTGTGGGCCACCCCCCGCCACCATCTTGTGCTCCACGGCCAGCGCCACCGCCTGTGTGCGGCTGGTGGTCCCCAACTTGCTAAGAATGCTGCTGACGTGGTTCTTGACGGTCGAGCTGCTGATGTACAATTGCTGGCCGATCTCGCGGTTGTTCAGCCCCTCGACCATCAGGATGAGCACCTCGCGTTCGCGTTCGGTCAGGTCGTGGCCCAGCATCGGCGGGCGTGTGGTCACCTTGATGAGCACCTGCGCGGCCTGTGGCGAAAGTGTGGAGTCGCCCGCATGGGCGCGCCGGATGGTGTTGGCCAGCTCATCGCCGGAGATGTCCTTCATGATGTAGCTGATGGCACCTGCTTTGAGCACAGCCTGCACGTGTTCTTCGTCAATAAAGCTGGTCAGCGCCACCACCTGCGTGTCTGGGCACAACATGCGGATTTGCTCGGTGGCGCCGATGCCATCCAGACGCGGCATGATCATGTCCATCAGCACCACATCCGGGCAATTGCGGCGGCAGAGGTCCACCGCATACTCGCCATCGCTGGCCTCGCCAATCACCCGCAGGTCCTCAAATTCCTCTAGCAGCACCACCAGGCCCTTACGGACCATATTGTGGTCATCAGCAATCACCACCCGGATGATTCCATTCTGGTTCATCGCGTTTCGCTCCTTTTCCAATTCACTCTGATCTGGGTCCCCTGCTCCAGCCGACTTGCAACCTCCAGCGAGGCGCCAATGGCTTCGGCGCGCTCGCGCATGATGTGCAACCCCAGGCTGGTCAGGGCTATTGCATCCAGGTCAAAGCCCAGGCCGTTGTCCTGAATATCCAGGATGACGTTGCCGGCCTGATCCTGCACGCGAATTTCGACCCGGCTGGCCTGTGCGTGCTTGTCAATGTTATTAAGCGCCTCCTGGGTGATGCGATAAAGGGCAATCTGCACCTCTGGCGGCAAAGCGGGAATCTCCTCCAGGGCCATCACCAGGTCAAAGGCGCGCCGCTCCTGAATGGGTTGGAGGTATTGCTCAAAGAGCTGCTTGATGCCCAGCTGTGTGAGGGCCGCCGGGCGTAGCTCCAACAGCAGGATGCGCATCTCTGCCAGCGCAATGGCCGTCAGTTCGTTGACATCGCGCATCAGCTCGTAGGCGCGGGCGGGGTCTTTCTCCCAGCGGCGCAGGGCCGTCTCGGAGATGGTGCGGCAGGTGAACAAGGTCTGGCTCACGGAATCGTGCAAATCGCGGGCCAGACGTTGGCGTTCTTCCAGGGTGGCCAGCCGCCGCGAGCTATCATACAACCGCGCATTCTGGATGGCGATGGCTGCCAGTTTGGAAAACGCCGAAAGCCGCTCAGCATGGCGGGGGGTGAAGAAATCCGGCTGGACACTCACCAGATTGATGAAGCCGATGATCTGCTCCTGCAATTGGATGGGCGCGCCAATGTAGGAGCACAGCTCGCCCAAGGCTGTCCGGGCGTGGCCATCTCGCTGCAAATCCGGGATGATCATGGGCGCCCGTGTGCGGAGCATCTGGCGCATAAAGGGTGCGTAGTGCCAGGGCGTAACCGAGGGTGCGGTTGCGCTGATGACTTCAGCATTCGGAAAACGCGCGGTGTGCAATTGCTCGTCGCCCTCAATGGTGATGGAAGCGGCATCGTGCGGCACCACCCGGCTGAGCGACGCCAGGATGCGCTCCAGCACATCGTTCAGGTCCAGGCTGCTGCTGAGCACCGTGCTGATATCGTGCAGCGCCTCGGCAAATTCGCGTTGCGCGCGTTCGGCGAATTCCAGCACTTTGCGGTCCGTGATGTCGGTATACTGTTCAATGCGTCCACCGGCGTAGATGCCCGCGCGGATGGGCTGGCTCCAATGCTCCAGCCAGCGTTCGTCCCGGCCAGGGGCAGCCAGCACATGGCACTCAAAGCGGTCCGTGTAAGCACCCGTCTCGTAAGCTTCCAACAGCCGTGCGGAATAGCTTTGCGGGTCTGCGAAGACGCACTTCAATTCCTCGTCAATCAGGAGGCGCTTATCCCGCCCCAGCAGGCGTTCCCGCGCAATCCCAAAGTAGACCTCGGTAGCCTCGTTACACCACACCACATTCAGCGCGCGGTCCAGGATGAGCACCGCCACCATTGAGGTATCGAACACATCATCAATCAGCGAGCGATAGGCCTCCTGGCTGCGCCGCAGCGAACTTTCGGCGCGCTGGCGCTCCACCGCATAGCGCAGGGAACGCAACAACAAACGGCTATCCACCCCGCCCTTGGGCAGGTAATCCTGCGCGCCCATCTGCACGGCTTCCAGGCCCAGTTGGTCATCTTCCAGCCCAGTCAGCACAACCAACGCGCACTCCGGCGCGGCGGCAGCCATCTGCAACAGGGTCTCGCTTCCACGGCTATCCGGCAAGAAGAGGTCCAGCAAAACCGCGTCGTAGTGCCGGGTCTGGACGCGCTCGCGGGCGACTTCCAGAGTGGTCACGGGGTCCAGGTGGATCTTCTCCGGGCCAGCTACGCGCAGCATCTCATGGATCAGGCGTGCATCTCCGGGGTTATCTTCCACAAGCAGGACGTGCAAATCTGGCGGCATGATGAAGTCCTAAGCGGGCGGTAACTTGACGATCTGGAACCAGAAGCCCTCGATTTGCTTCACGATATCGATAAAGCGATGCAAATGACCGGTTTGGTGATGAAACAGTTGGCATGTAGATTATAGCTGGTTAGCACATCGCGGTCATCATCGGAGGTGGTGAGCACCACAACAGGGATGCGCTTGAGGTTATCATCGGCTTTGATCTCCGCCAACACCTGCCGCCCATCTTTGCGCGGTAAATTCAGGTCCAGCAAGATGATATCCGGGCGCGGCGCGGCGCTGTAGCTCCCCTCGCGGCGCAGATAGGCCATGGCTTGCTCGCCATCCTGCACCACGTTGAGGTTGTTACGCAGTTTGCTATCGCGCAAGGCCAGTTCGGTTAGTCGGATATCGCCGAGATTGTCCTCGACCAGCAAAATCTCAATGGCAATCATAGATGTCTGATCTCCTGCGGCGCTTGATGGAGAGGGAGCGTGAAGTGGAAGGTTGCCCCTTCCCCCGGCGTTGACTCAACCCAGATACGGCCCTGGTGTTTCTCCACAATTTTACGACAGATTGCCAGCCCTATGCCCGTCCCAGGGTAGTCGTGCCGGGTGTGCAAGCGCTGAAAGAGGATGAAAATGCGTTCCTGATA
>JAAUUD010000420.1 GCA_012031655.1 Anaerolineae bacterium
TGGCGGGCCTGTATGGAACGAGCTACGCCGCCGGGCAAGGGCTGGTGTTGGGCGCGCAACTGGCGCTGATGGGCTTCAGTTGCATCACATTTGCGGCAGTATTGGAATGGATTACCACGAAGAACAGGACGAGGATTGAGCATGGAACACATTCTGCTGCGTGAACTGGATGTGCCGGATATTCACCAGTTGGCCGTTTATCAACAGCATGGTGGGTACGCAGGCCTGAAGAAAGCCATCCAACAACACAGCCCGGAGGAAGTCACGCAGATCGTGATCGACTCTAACCTGCGCGGGCGCGGCGGGGCGGGCTTTCCTACCGGGCGCAAGTGGAGCTTTATTCCCCGCCAGCACCCGGTGAAGTATGTGGTGGTGAACGCTGACGAAAGCGAGCCGGGCACCTTCAAAGATCGTCAGATCATGGAGAAGAACCCGCACCAGCTCATCGAAGGCGCGCTGATTGCTGCCTATGCCATCCAGGCCAAGGCAGTGTACATCTACCTGCGCGGGGAATTCTGGGATATTGCCGCCGATCTGGATCAGTGCATTGAGGATGCCCGCCAGGCGGGTTACGTCGGCGAAAATATCCTGGGGTCGAGCTGGTCCTGCGAGGTTTACACGCACCTTGGCGCCGGGGCCTACATCTGTGGCGAGGAAAGCGCCCTGCTGAACAGCTTGCAGGGGATCATCGGGCAGCCACGTGTGCGTCCGCCCTTTCCGGCACAGGTGGGCGGCGGCCTATACTATCAGCCGACGGTGGTGAACAACGTCGAGACCCTGGCCAATGTGCCCTGGATCATCGTGAATGGCGCCGCAGCCTACAAACAAATTGGCGTTGGCGAGAGCAACGGCACCAAAATCTTCAGCGTGAGCGGCCACGTGGAAAAACCCGGCAACTACGAACTGCCGCTGGGGATCACCTTCCGCGAGCTGCTTTATGAGCACGCAGGCGGCATCCGGGGCGGCAAGCGGCCCAAGGCTATCCTGCCCTCTGGCGCCTCTGGCCCGGTGGTCCCGGCGACGGACAAAGTGCTGGATGCGCCCCTGACTTACGAAGCGATGACCGATATTGGGACGGTGTTAGGCTCGGCTTCCATCATCGTGATGGACGAAGACACCGACATGGTGTGGGCTGCGCTCAAGATGGCCAAGTTCTTTAAGCACGAGAGCTGCGGCAAGTGCACCCCCTGCCGCGAGGGCACCTTCTGGCTTCAGAAGGTGGTCACGCGCATCCTGAAAGGCCAGGGCACCGAAGAGGACCTGGAAACCATCACGAATGTGGCCTCTCAGATGCAGGGCACCACGCTCTGCGCCCTGGGCGACTTTGCCGCCAACCCGATCCTGGCCACCGTGCAACACTTTCGGGGCGAATACGAAACCTACATCAAGAAAAACCAGGGGGGCGGCGAGACCAAAAAACCGGCTCGCACGGCCACCGCAGCAGACTAGGAGACGCCAGGCATCATGCGCGCTCATCAGCCACTCTATGCCCTGGATATCGCCATCCAGCGCCACCCGCAAGCCGCCGTGAACTATCTGCTGCGTGCGGAATACTGGGCCCATACCGGAAACCTGGCCCTGGCACGGCAAGATTGCGCAACAGCGCTGCACCTGGCCCAACAAACGCTTGAAACCAGCGATTGGGCGTACGCCGCGCAATCGTATAGGGATCGGGCGCTGGCCCTGCGCCAGTGGATCGAGCAGTATTCTCCCACCGGATTGCCCGAGATCGCATTGACGGAAAGCGACGGTAGGTAAGTGACATGCCGCGAACCCTTGAATTCGTAACCATTTACATTGATGACCAGGCCGTTCAGGTCCCCAAGGGCGCGAACCTGGTCGATGTTGCCAAGTTCTATGCAGATAACGACATCCCTGTTTTCTGCTATCACCCCAAGATGGAGCCGGTCGGCATGTGCCGTATGTGCCTGGTGGAACTGGGCATTCAAGAAACCGACCGCGAAACCCGTCAGCCACTTTGCAACGAGGATGGCAGCCCCAAGATCCGCTGGTTCCCCAAGTTGCAAACCGCCTGCACGCAATTCACCGCAGAAGGCATGGCCGTGCGCACCCAGAGCGCAACCGTGGCCAGCGCGCGCGATGACATTATTGAGTTCATCCTGACCAGCCACCCGCTGGACTGCCCCATCTGCGACAAGGGCGGCGAGTGCCCCCTCCAGAACCTAACTATGCGCCATGGCGCCGGGACCTCTCGCTTCTACTTTGATGACAAGATCAAGCTGGGCAAGCATATCCCGCTGGGCGACCTCATCTTTCTGGACCAGGAACGTTGCATCCAGTGTGCGCGTTGTGTGCGCTTTCAGGATGAGGTGGTCAATGACCCGGTGCTGGGCTTCCACGAGCGCGGACGCGCACTGCAAATCGTCACCGTCTCAGACCCGCCCTTTGACACCTATTGGAGCGGCAACACGACGGATATCTGCCCGGTTGGGGCGCTCACCACGGCAGACTTCCGCTTTGCGGCGCGCCCCTGGGAACTCAACGAAGTGCCCAGCCTGGACCCCTACGGTCCCGAAGGCGCCAACATCAGCCTGAGCACCCGCCTGGACCGCGACTCCGGCGGCAAAACCATCGTCAAGCGCGTAATGCCGCGCCAGAACGAGTTTCGTCAACGAAATCTGGATTTCAGACAAAACGCGCTTTGGGCACCACCACAGCCGCGCCGCCAATCGCCTGGCCCAGCCCATGCTCCGCAAAGACGGGCAACTGGTCCCGGTGAGCTGGGCAGAAGCGCTCAGCGCTGCCGCCACTGCGCTACGTGCAGCGGAAGGCCAGGTGGGCGCGGTAGCTGGGCCGATGCTCTCTAATGAGGACCTATGGGAGCTACGCCAGCTCGTGGAGCAGGTCGGCAGCCAACATCTGGGCGTTTATCCCGCCACAATGAGCGGTTGGGAGGTGGTCCAGCAGGTGGGGGTTGCCCGTGGCAGCAACTTCTCGGATATGGGCGCGGATACGACTGTGCTGGTCATCGCCAGCGACCTGGAAGAAGAAGCGCCGATCTGGTGGTTGCGGACCAAAAGCGCTGTTGAACGCGGAGCCACGCTCATCACGCTGAACACCCGCGACACGCGCCTGGACCACATCTATAACGAGAAAAAGCCGCTGAACCGCTATGCTTTGCGCTATGCCTACGGCCAGGCAGTCGAGGCGGTCAATTACCTGGTGGCCAAGCTGCTGGAAGGCAATTCCCTGGATGCCGCGCTGGAGAGCCGCGCTACGCGCCTGGCCGACCTCAGGCAACAGAGCAAAGCAGGCGCGGCCCGGCCAGACTATGACGCGCGACTGGAACGCCTGGCCACCTGCGAGAATCTGGTGGTCATCGTGGGCGCGGAGGGGCTTTCGCTGGACCAGCACGCCGACCTGATGCGTGCTGTGGGCAATTTGCTGGTCGTTACCGGGCATGTGGGCCGCCCCAACAATGGTCTGACTCCGGTTGGCTGGC
>JAAUUD010000421.1 GCA_012031655.1 Anaerolineae bacterium
GAGCGGCGGCAAGATCCGCCCAGGAAATCCTTTGCAAGTCAGATTGATAGTTTTCCATGGCTGGCCTGGCCTGGTGCGCAAGGGCCTATGCCCCGGCACCGATGGACTCTGGCTCGGCACGTTCTGCAGGAGCCGAACGGCGCGTCGAAACCGCGTGTTCGTCCGGTTGGATGTCTCGCCCGTGGTGGGTGGCGTAAACCTGCGTGAACTCCGCGCCAAAAAACGCCACCAGGCTGCTGTAGTAAATCCACAGCATCAGCGCGATGAACGACCCCGCCGCGCCAAAGGCCGAAACCGTGCCGCTATAGCGCAGGTATAGCCCGATGAACACATTCCCGATGATGATGAGCACGGAAGTCACAAAGGCACCCAGCCACACATCCCGCCATTCGATCTGGGCATCGGGCAAAATCTTGTAGACCAGGGCAAAAAACACGGTCATCAGGCCCGCCAGCACCAGGATGCTCACCCCCTGCGAGAGCACCTGCACGCCCGGCACCACATTATCCAGAAAGCTGTAGGCCACCGGCAGCAGCGAATTCACGATGATCAGCACCACCAGCAACCCCCCCATCAACAGCACCAGCCCAAACGAGAACAAGCGCTTGCGGAGCATGTGCGGGTCGATCAGGCCGCCACTCTGCACGGGTTCCACTTCCCAGATGGTGTTGAGCGACTGCTGAAGCTGTGTAAAGACGCGCAACGCCGCCACCGCCAGAAAACCCACGCTGACCAGCGTGGCAATCAGGCCAGAGTCGCTGGTGCTGGCGCCTTCGATGAGCGCCTGCACCGCCTCCGCCCCTTCGGTGCCAATGACCTCTTCAATCTGGCCGACCAGCTCGCCCTGGGCGGCTTGTTCCCCAAAAACCACCCCGGCCAGGGCAATCGCCAGCACCAGCAACGGCGCCAGGGAGAAGATCGCAAAATAGGCCACGGCTGCGGCCTGGGTCTGGATGTTGTCGTTCATCCATTGTTGGGTTGTTCTTTTGACAATCTGCCAGGTGCTGTTCACGCCAGCTTGCTCCTTTCGGCATCCTCACTTGTTTTTTTGATGCAAGCCAGGGTGCCCCTGCACGGGGCAAAGGCACCTGCTGGCCAGGTCGCCTGGGGCCTTATTGCCCGGCGGCCTGCTGATAATTCACACCCCACTGGTCCAGCCGACGCTGGAAAGCGTCAATGTTGGTGGCGTCCACTTCCGCCACGGCGTCCCAGCCGTAAACCTGCATCAGTTCGGCGTTGGCGGTGCCCAGGGCCATCCCAATCGTGGTTTGCTGTTCCGGGGTCAGGTCCGCGCTCAGCGCGAAAATCGGCAGCGGCAATTCGACCACGGTCGTCAGCACGCTGGCGCCGCCGGTTTCGCCCAGCAGCAGCGCAACATCGCAGGTGCCATCGTTCAGCCCAGCCACAGCAGCGGCGGTGTCGGGCACATCCTGCACGGTCAGGGTGTTGATGTCCACGCCCCGGCGCATAAAGAAGCCGGTGATCAGTTCCCAGTTCAGCCCCACCACGCGTTGCGGACGGCACAGCGTGCTGCCCGGCAAGCCCTGGTAGCTACGCAGCGTGCCATCCGAGACCAGCACCAGGGGCTCGCTGGTGCGCTGACCCTGCACCCCCCCATAACCGGTCATAGTGCACCCAGCTTCGCGGGCTGCCACATAGGCCACGGCATCCAGCAAGGCCACCTCCGCCGCCCCAGAGCACAACGACTCCAGGCTTTCGCTATAGTTGGCGTAGGTGCGGGTGGCCACCTCCAGGCCAGAATGCTGTGCCAGGCGGTCGCGCAGCGGCGCAAAATCTGGCGCGCTGGGCGCCTGGACCAGGCTCACCGTGAGCGGGTTAGTTGGGGAGCCAAACGGCGCGTTGGGGTCTTCCGGCTCGTCGGCCAGTTCATCGGTGGTTTCTTCCACCGCGTCACCCACTTCTTCGACTGCCTCGCCCACGTCTTCGGCCACTTCACCCGCGCTGGGGGCGTCTACATCCGGCGCTTCGATGCTCTCGGCGCCGGCCTGAATGTTTTCCACGACAGTTTCGGCGCCTTCTTCAATATTCTCGGCGGCGGTCTCTGCACCTTCTTCGATGTTCTCCGCAGCGTTTTCGGCGCCACCCTGGATTGCATCGCCAGCGGCGGCCACATCATCTTGCGAAGCCTCGGCGGCTTCCTCGACGGCGTCGCCTAGTTCGGCGCCCGCATCGCCTAGTTCTTCGCCCGCATCGGCCACTTCTTCAGCGGGCGCGGCGGTGTCTGCCTCTGTCGTGTCTGCGTCGTCGTTATCCTCGCAGGCGGCCACAAAAAAGAGCAGCAGCACGGCCAGCGCAATCATCAACACATTTAGCCTGTTTTCCATGGGTTTTCCTCCTCAAAGCTGCGTGGAACAGGGGGCTTCTCAGTCTTATTGACGGGCGTACCCCGACAATAGCGCCCGCCGTCAACCAGAGGTTCACACAACCGTCTGCCTTTTCCTGGCCACCCTTCCTATTCCACCGCGCCCCAACCTGCCCATAAAGCCCCGCAGCCGCTCCGCTATACTAAAACCAGTACAGTCGGGGAGCGGACCTCTGCCCCCTGTTTCAACAGCGAAGGATCCCGACACATGCCTTTCCAGAAGCTGCACCTGATCGTTAACCCGGCGGCAGGGCGTAATGAAGCCATCCTGAACACCGTCAACGACGTTTTTCATGCAGTTGATTTGCGCTGGGATGTTTCCGTGACGCTCCAGGATGGGGATGGCGCGCAGGCTGCCCGCACCGCCCTGGACGATGGCGCCGATTTGATTGTGGTTTATGGCGGGGATGGCACCGTGAAGGACGTGGCCAGCGGCATGGTGGAGGCAGACGTGCCCCTGGCCATCCTGCCCGGCGGCACCGGCAACGCCCTGATTTACAAGCTGGGCCTGCCTGATAGCCTTAAGGCCGCCTGCCAGCTCATCACCCAGCCGCACGACTTCCGCCCGCTGGACCTGGGCCACGTCCGTTGCGAAAAAAGCGCCGCCGAAGGCTACTTTTTGCTGCGGGCCAATGTGGGCCTTTCCAACGCCATCGTAGAGAAAGCCAGCCGCGACCTGAAAGACCGCTTTGGCAACCTGGCCTACCTCTTTTCCGCCATTCAATCGCTCAACCAGGCGGATGAGATCGAATTTCAGGTGACCGCTGACCAGGACAGCCTGCGCCTGACCGGCGTGGCCTGCATGGTGGCCAATGCGGTGACCATCGGCGGCGGCGCGGCCTTTGACTTTGCGCCAGAAGTGCTGGTGGATGACCAGACCCTGGACCTGTTCATCTTCGAACACCAGAGCACGGCGATTCTGGAAATCCTGAAGAGCCAGTTGAGCGCCGACCTTTCGCAATTCAAGGGCCACTACCCCGGACGCCACTTTCACATTGCCACCGCCGCGCCCCAGAACATCACACTGGATGGCGAGGTGCTGGGCGAAACCCCGCCGCCATTGAGGTCGTCC